>CAZOHQ010000117.1:4163-6642 GCA_964579455.1 uncultured Syntrophaceae bacterium
ACAAACTGAGTGAACCCACACTTTCATCCCGTATTCAATGATCTGGCCTGATCATCCGCAGTGAAGATTTGATGTGCCGTCTTGGATATCCAGTCGTTAAGTTTTTTATCAAGGTTAGGAAGGTATCTATATAAATTCCACCTGCGGGCTTTTAGATAAAGACGCACAACACCACAACTGATGTTCCCCTGATTTATATCCCAAAACTGCCACAATCGTCTTTGCGTGTGGGGTATAGCGTGGGGCAGATTGAATTATTTTCAGGAAAAATTTTTATGAGTACCAAAAATTATGGGGGCATATTTGGGGGTATATTAATTTTATGATTTCTAATAGTGTAATTATTACGGTACAGTAGGATGATGGTTCGACTCCCGCCGCCACCAAAATAGGTATGTAGTCGCAAGTAGTTAGGAAATAGTCCTTAACGCCCTCCAAAATAGTTTACTACTGTAAAATAAATAGTTATAAATATCCCAATGGTGTGCTATCTTTTTGTCAAGAACTTCCTGCCGGGGCCAATAAAGAAGAAAAGGAAGAAAGCAGCGGTGGCTTTGCTTCGCCGAAAGGCCTGGCAGATAAACTGAAGGGTCTCAAACTTCCCTTTGGTGACTGAGATTGATCCTTCCGGTCAGATCAGGGGTAAGGCATATGAAAAACCGCGCATGAGACAGTTGAAGGATGCGGGGCTCTTGATCCTCACTCTGAAAGGGGTCGCTCAATTTCTCCGCATCGGTATTATCTCGAAGTTTTCCTGGTGGAAGCTGTTGTCCGTTTCTACCAGGATCTTTCTGCCCAGTCTTTGTTCCAGGTTCTTCAGTGTGTCATTCTCGCTTTCCAGAAGGAGGTTGGCCACATCAGGATGGACAAGTACACAGAGTGTTTCCGCGATGTCGTAGGCCGCCTCTCTTTCCAGTTCTCTGAATATCTCGTAACATACACTTGCCCTGGATTTAACCGATCCCCTGCCTGAGCAGTACGGACAGGCTTCACACATGGTGCCGCTCAGGCTCTTTCTTCTCCTCTGGCGGGTCATTTCAATCAGACCAAACTCAGATATCTTCTGCACATTGGTCTTGTTCCTGTCCTTTTCCATCTCCGCCTTGAAGGCGTCAAATATCTTTTCCCGGTTTGTCTCAGTCTCCATATCTATGAAATCGATGATGATAATGCCGCCTATGTTCCGTATGCGAAGCTGATAAGCTATCTCTCTCACGGCTTCCATGTTTGTCTTGAGGATGGTTTCCTCAATGTTTTTCTTGCCCACATATTTGCCGGTGTTTACGTCTATCGAGCACAGCGCCTCGGTCTCTTCTATAATGATGTATCCCCCCGACTTCAGCCATACCTTCTTGTTAAGCATCCTGCTGATATCCAGTTCGATACCGAAAGAGTCGAAGATGGGGATGTTATCCTGGTAAAGATCGATCGAGTACTTCATGAAGGGCATATAACTATCCATGAAATCGATTGCTTTCCGGTATTCTTCCTCTGAATCTATGACAATCCGTTCCACGTCTTCCTTGTAGAGATCGCGGATCGCGCGCAGTGTCATGTTCAGTTCTCTGTGCACGAGTCCGGGGGCGGCTGTGTGTTCTACTTTTTGCTTTATAGTGTTCCATAATTTGAAGAGATAGTCGAAATCACCTTTCAGTTCGTCTTCCTGTTTCCCCTCGCTTGCCGTTCGTGCGATGAAGCCATGCCTTTCGGGGCGCAGTTTTTCTATGATCTCACGCAGCCGGTCTCTTTCCTGCTCGTCGGTGATCTTTTTTGATATGCCTGTATGGTATGATGTAGGCATAGAGACGATGTTTCTCCCCGCGAGCGATATATGTGTGGTAACTCTCGAACCTTTGCTTCCCAGTGGATCCTTGGATACCTGGACAAGGATCTCCTGTCCTTCTCTCAATATGTCCTCTATGGGCTGGCTGTACTGTTCCGCATGTTCACCCTTTTCAAATTCTATGGGATCGTCTCCATTGGTGAAAAAATTCAGATCGGGAACTTCATTGTAGGTATCCGCCACATACAGAAAAGCGCTTCGTTCATGGCCGATATCGACAAATGCGGCCTGCATGCCCGGAAGTACTCGAACCACCTTACCCATATATATGTTTCCGGCTATAGACCGCTCATCGATCCTCTCCACATAGAAATTCGAGAGAGCGTGATCTTCCAGTATGGCAATCCGTGTTTCATATTCGGTACAGTTAAGAATGATTTCTTTTGGCATCATATTCTCTTTCTTCGAATTTCGGGTTTCGAGTTACTCTTTGAAACGGATCCCAGTCTTTATGACCCGTGCCCTTTTCGCGTATTCGTCGTCGAATCCAACAACTTGGGTCAGTATCTCCAGTGGCTTGACTCCTCCACGTGGGTCGAATCGAACCGACATGGAGATTATAGCCTCCTTCACGTCGAGGGCGATACCGCAGAGAAAGGTTATCCAGCCTGTTTTGGTGACGGACCATTGTCGTGC
>CAZOHQ010000118.1:0-6623 GCA_964579455.1 uncultured Syntrophaceae bacterium
TCTTCAATATTTTTATACCCAGTTCAGCATGATTCTCTGATTTTCCATCCATAAACGTTTTATAGCGGGCATATTGTTCAAAGCGGCCGATATCGTGCAGGAGGGCAATTATTTCAGCCAGACGTAAAGCGTCATCATTCAATCCGAGTTGCTCCCCCAGATGTAAGATTTCTTTGCATACCCGTCTGGTGTGATCTTCTTTCAAATCTATGTTATGCCGTAATTCTATATTGTTGTCTTTAAATGTCCGGACATAGCTTGTGAACCAGTCTTTCAGATCCGCCACACTTTTCTTGTCTAGTATTATTTCCAATATTCTTCTTTCAATATATATAATGACTTTTGACTGGAACAACAGTGCGGATCACCTTACTGGATGTCTCCGTTCACACCCAGTCTGCGGGCAAGCCGTTTGTGTTCTTCGGGAGTGATCCACGATACGCTCAGGTAATCGAGAATGGCATTATCGTCAAGGCCGATCCGGCGGGCCTCCCGGACGGTGATCTCGTAGGCCTCGATCTCGGTTTCCCGGTCGACGTAGGCCTTGCTCCTGTCGTACAGATCCCGTCCCTGCAGGTGTTGTTTGACATGACACAGCTCGTGAATAATGTCGAGATACAGGATCGTGTCCGAGGAGTTGCGCAGGTGGCTCAGACCGATGGTAATGGTGGCGTCGTCGTTGTCCACAAACATCTCGTAGGGGAGATCGGCGACGGACACCCCGGTGTGTGCGATGACTGCGTCGATCTCTTCCGCGTCATCAAAGATAACGGACAGGATCTCACTGGAGCGGATATCCGCGAAGACGTCCTCCAGGCGGTATTGGCTGGGTTCAAGCTGGCGGTTGATGCTAAAAATATTCATCATTTCGATTATCTCACCTCTCGTGCGCACCGCAATGGTTGGCGCTGGTCATTGCGTGTTTGCCTTTTTGCGAGGGAAGCATAAGCGGAACGGAATCCGTATGTCAACAAAATAACAGGTTCTCATCTTACATATTACATAATGGGAGCATGAATGTTTGTTGTACATAGTGAGACGTGGTCCTGAAATAAGAAAACCAGGGCACTGGCACCCTGGTTTTTCTGGGACAAGAGATTATTCTGATTATTTGCCGCTTGGCACGATATCGATTACCTTTATATCGTCGTTTCCCACAAAGGTATCTCCATCAGTTGTAACACCCACCAATGTGAGTGTATTGTAATCACCTATGATCAGCCCATCTAATGTTTTTATCTCATCCATTGAGAATTTTGCTACAAAATCCCCGCGATCATCGGCCTTCCAGCTTTTGATGGCAACCCCATTCAGATACACCGTCGTAAACGCGACAGCATAGTAAGAAATATCAGTATGAACCGTTACAACAGTCCCAGCGCTTTGTATATTGAGTGTGGCGGGGGATATATCTATTGCCACATCAATCTGTTCACCATAACTCAACACAGGAATATGGAAAAGAGATATCCACAGGACCATCAAACAAATAAACGAGATACATTTTATTCTGGTTTTTACGGTTGTCATTTTAAGTCTCCTTCGATTTTGCATTCTTTATTCTGAGGGGGGGAGAATAGACATTGTTAGCAGTGGGTAAATCACTGCCGCCAATACTGGTTTAAACGCTGACCGAATTATCCTCCTTTACTGACGTTATATACATAACGGTTTGCCTCCCGGAAGGTTACATGTTACGGACAATTATTTTTGATGAGGGTGGTCGGAGACGGGTTAATATTTCAGGAAAAACACAAGAAAAATACCAGGGTCACATCTTACATAATGGTATCATTGAGTTTTAGTTTAAAAGATGAATAGTTAATATGTAAGATGTGACCCTCAGAAATACTCAGCAAAACAAACGTGACTCTCACAAACCTCATAAGCTGCTGTATCAGGATACAATCTTCAGAATCTTCGGTTCTTCCCTCGGGAGCGGCTCCGGTATCGCCCCGGGATATCCTATGATAATAGGCGCGACGATCCGGAATACTTCAGACAGGCCGATCTCTCTCCTGATTCCGGGATCATCAATATGCGCTCCCAGGCCGATCCAGCAGGTTCCCAGTCCCCGCTGGGCGGCGGAAAACATCAGGTAGGATGCCAGCAGGGCGCAGTCAACATCCAGGGATCCTGTCTCAGCGTGACCAACGATATAGACCACGCAGGGGGCATTGTAAAAGATGTTGAAGCCGGTATTCTCGAGCGCCTCCTTGTACCCGCTGAGCGGAAGCTCCGGGTTTGCCTCAATCCTCTCAAGGAGGGAGTGCTTGCACTCATCCGAGAGCCTCTTCATGACTTCTCTATTGTTGATGATGATGAAGTACCAGGGCTGTCCGTGACTGGCGCTGGGTGCAAGGGTGCTCTCCCGTATGATTTCCTGTATCAGGGGCAGCGGGACCTCCCGCTCTTCGAAATCCCTGATCGACCGCCGCGTTTTTAAAAGCTCTTCAAAACTACTCATGGCATAACCTCCTCTCTATTCGATCGTTAACCCCGCCGCAAGCAGCGGGGAGCGCGTTCGCATTTCAATTCAAAGGGTTCATTATCCCGGCCAGTCGTTTGGGCGCGCCCTGGTTAAGAGTCGAGGGACCCTGCCGGGTTCTGGATGCCGGGGAGCATGATCGTTTCGAGGGAAACGCGCTGTTTTTCAAATTCTTCACTGTTTTCAGTTGATGGACAGGGGAGCAGTTCCCCGAACCGGATGGTGACCCTGGCAAAGGGTTTGGGGAACATGAAACGATCCCAGCTATTGAAATACCAAGCCCTGTCGGCGCTCGTGTAGAAGGGCACCATGACCGCTCCGGCGGCGGATGCCAGCTGGATTGCCCCGGCTTTTACGACCCCCATCGGTCCCGTGGGGCCGTCGAGAATGTGCGCGGCGAACCCGGTTTCTTTTAATCTCTGGATCATTTCGGTCAATGCCTCGCGTCCTCCCCTCGAAGAAGATCCCCGTACGGGGTGAAATCCCGATCGCCTGGCTACTCCGGCAATGAGCTTGCCCTCGGAGCTCTTGCTGATCATGAGGCTTCCTCTGTACGGCGCATACGTTTTGAAATGTCGGATAGCGCCCAGGAATTGCTGGTGCCAGCAGCAGAGGAGGACCCGCCCGCCCTTTTTGATATAATCCATCCATGCCTGTTCGTTTTCGACGGTAAGGCGAAAGGTGAAAGAATAGAGCCGGATAAATCGGTATAGAAACGCGATGAATGGCCTTGATGTTAGGATGGCGAATTTTATCTTTTTAGTCATAATTATAGTTTTACTGTCTCGCAAAAAAACCTCCCAACGGCGGATCCGGCGGGAGGTCTCCGAAATCTCCAAGGGGGCACCGTATGCGCATGAGCTTTGAAAGTCAAGGACATTCATGGAGAGACAAGAAATCCCTCCATACCTCTCTTTGCCCAGTTCCTTCCAGGTGGGTTTTTGCTCCCAGTCTGGCCTTTTTATCCTCGAAGAAGGTCGAATACGTTCTTCTCTCACTTGAAGGCTGGAAGTCCTTTGATAAGATCTTTTACTCCTTCATCTATAGGTTTTGTCTCACCGTCCTGCGTACGTTGTCCTGGCAGTATTTTCTTCAATTCCGACGCTTCAGGAATCACATTCCCAAGTTTCTGCTGGAACATACCTTTCAGATCCGGACGAAACTTGGGGGAGGAAAAGCTTCCGGTGATCAACACCGGTATGGTAATGCCGGCACGTTGTTTTGTATCTCCCTGTCCTTTCAGGGTGCCTACAAATTTGGGTTCCACCCGAAAGTCCAGTATCTCTTTGACTAAATCGGCCTTTCCTGCCATCAGTACTCTGAGGAGCGGAGATGTCAGACTCGTTTGAGCCGTATCTACGACGCCCTTGGTGATGGTAAAAGGCACATGAAACTCTGAGAAGTCCGTACGGGGCTTTTCTCCTCCCTTTTTGGCTAGACCGAACGCGGTCGCCGCATTCCGCACCATTCCTGCCAGGTCAATCCCTTTTATGGCTCCGTCATTGAAAAGGAGGTCTCCCTTACCGTTTAGTGTGCTCTTGATTATTTTCGCATCATCTCCTGTCGTGGCGATGTTCAACGTGGCCTGTACGGTTCCCTCCAGAAAATCCTTGTTTAAAAGATCCTTCAGAAGGGGATTGGTCTGGATTCCTTTAGCCTGAACCGCTATTGTGCTTGTCGGAGTATCCTTCCGAACATCGAACATTCCAGTGGTTGAGACATCACCCTGGTAAAGCTTCAGGGTGAGAGGATCCAGTCGAAAAAGCCCTCCCTCGCTCGAGACTCTCAAATAAAGATCCTGGATACTGGCCCCATGGGCCTTGAGTTCTTTCACACGAACTGTGCCATCCAGGACGAGTTTCCGTAACGGGGTGTAATCGGTCTTTTTTGTTTCAGACGAGGGCGTTTGTGTCATTTCCTGCTTTTCAGAAGGTTTCTTCTTACTTGATGGAGGAAGATACCGGTCCAGATCGATCGTGTCCAGGTTTAGATCGAACGCCACATTCGGCTTGGAAAAATCCTTGATACCGGCTGTGAAATTCAGCTTCGAATCATCCAAGTCAAAGCTCCCATCCGACACCGATAGAGTCCGGGGATTTCCCTGCAGCCTCGCTTTAAAGGCGAGGAGGTTCACGACATCGGGGTCCGCCGTAGCTATAGGAGAATCTTTGCCCAACGCGGTGACCAGCTTTCGAGGCGAAAATGGAGAGACCTGTATGGCCAGATCAAATTCCTGTCGGGTGGCCGGATCGATGATGTTGCCCTTGAGACCGATAATCAATTCTTTGAGGGCTTTGAAAGTCAGGTCTACCGAGAACGTCCCCTTGCCGGGGACTTTTCCCACCGGTCCCACACTTCCTTTCAACTCCAGGGGATTTCCATCCAGGGTTGCTGAAAAGGCGAGCTGAACCGGGCGATCCAGGGAAATATCCTCCAGACGGAGGGTCACATCCGATATTTCTTTACGCTCCCCTTTCATGCTGTCTATCCAGAGGATGGACCCCTTTGTGATAGCAAACTCACCCACCTCAAGACCTTTAATCAGCGGGGTCTCGACGGTTTTCCTATCCTCCTTTGAAGGCTTCGCCGTCTCTTCAGCGGATGGTTTTCCTATGCCTTCCCAGTTTGCCTGCCCACTTGTGCTCTTCTCCAGGACGATTCGGGGCTCTTCCAATATAAAGCGTTTGACTTTGATATTTTTGAATAATAGGGGAATAACCTTTACCCTCGCTTCGAAGAATGTAACACTCAGAAGATCTTTTTCCTGGAAACCCGGGGGATTCCCCAAATGAAGATTCGAAAACGAGATACCAACCCAGGGAAAGAGGGAGAGATTGAGCTCTCCTCTAATGGTGAACGGGCGCCCTGTGACCTCCGAGACCTTCTGCTCGATATCCGGCTTGTATTTCTGGATGTCCACGAACATAGGGATGACAATAATTGCTACGACAACCAGCGCGACAAGGACGCCCGCTGTTATCAAAAGCCATGTAATCGCCTTTTTCATAGTCCACCTCCATATTAAGTTACATCGGGTTAGACGAAAAGAGTTCTTTTTCAATCGACACGAGCACTATTTTCCTGCGAACACCTTCTTAAGCAGATCTGTCACCCGTGCTGCCGGGTTTTGACGGATCTTGAGCTCTTCTTCCGCCAACATGAGGAAAAGGCCATCCAGAGATTTATTGGTTACATACTCATCCAGGTCAAAACTCATAGACTTTGTAAAAGGGATGCTCCGCACCTTGGCATCCAGATCCTGGTATGAGCGGGTAGCGCCTACCTCTGACATGGACGAGTGAACGATGGGCTCGAAGGTATCAAAGAGTTTCGCCCTGGTCTTCTCCTCAAAATAAAGGGTGGCCTCATTTTCTCTGCCATTGAGAATCTTTTGGGCGTCAGAAACTTCCATCTGTTTAATGCTGTCCAAAAACAGATCCCTGGCCTTAGGAGCTGCCTGCTCCGCGGCCCGATTCATGCTCAACTCAAAGGCATCCACCTTCTCCCCATATCCCGCCAGCACCAAAGCATTCTTTACTTTTTGGACTGATTCCGGCAATGGAATTCTTATCTGGGGGTTTTCATAGTAGCCGTTCACTCCGGAGACCATCTCTACCGACTTGGTCGTGCCGATCTCAAGGGCCTGCTTGAGTCCATCAACCATATCGTTGTTCGAGATACCTCCACTTACCCCTGCCGCCTTCTGTACCTTGTTTAAAATATCTCCGATTCCCGCGAGTGCGGAAGGAATCTGCAGGCTAAAAAAGACTATCAACAGCCCAAGGAAAAATTTCCCGATAGGTTTCATACCTTCTCTCCTTTCTTTGCTGCGGATTAAACCAGGTTCTGTGGACGTGGTCATGATTAATTGGCCGATGGTTGACAGTAATTCCCAAAAATTTCAAATTACACAATTAAAATAGCAACGTGATGATACACATCACATGTCAAATAAATGAAAAGAGAGCGGAATACGTTGATGAGTAGGGCTGAGGGAATTGAGGTGTTTCGTCTGAGAGCTGATCAAAGAATATCCGGTCGGAAAGTGAGTGATAAAAAGCCACTCCGTTGCATGCAAGCATAGGCATACTCCTATTGCGAGTCAAGAGTGAACTGGATCAGAGTGAAATGGATC
>CAZOHQ010000119.1:0-6614 GCA_964579455.1 uncultured Syntrophaceae bacterium
GATCGTTTATCTTTGTACCGAACGAATTGGAAAGGAGCAGGGTATCTCTGATATCCAGGAACAGGCTGCTTCCCATCTGAAATGCCCACAGCAATGCAATAAGTAAAAGGGGTGCCGTGCAGGCAAGTTCTCCCAACCGAGTCTTTCCACCGACTCGCATGGACATCCATCGAATAGTGGACGCGAAGACTATGGGGGGTATGACGAGGAAGTAGGAAGTTACTATGGGGCATATCCCCTGGCTGTTTATCTTCGCAAGCACCCACATCCACACTATCAGGAAAGGAATCAAGAGCAATCTGTTACGCGAGAAGATACGATCCCATACCCAGGCTGCCAGAAGTGTCAGGAGTGAAATACCCGCCCCCACACTGAGAGTAAAAAAAATGCCGCCAAAGAAGGCCGTGGACAACTCCCTGAGGCTGGACACTATATGCTGGTTGGGAACGGTGAAATAACCGGCGCTCTTTATAGCGTCGAGGGTTCGATACAGACCAGTATCAGAGATATAGACCTGAAGTGTGGCTATAATCTGGGCAACAAAGAGACCGGGGAAAATGATTCTGAATGTCTTCATGGCATCATGTCACACCCATAAACGGAGAAACATCCTGATTCCCTGACACAGTCACCGAAATTCGAAAGGGTTAGCTTTGAGAGAATGCCTCTGGATTTTTCGCCCATTCTCTGCAGTATCAAAATGATTCACTTCCGGTGGCCTTAGAAATGTTCAGTTATGCAAACCTTTTGATTACTATCTCATAATACCTGAACAGGTGCGCTTGTCAACGGATAAATGGCTGTACGTATTGAAATATCCAAAACCGTATGATAGAAATCTTAAAGGTATACGTCGTTGATCACAGGAAGGATATAATATGGTTGTCCGCACACAGGGGATGCCGTGCGCACGCAAACACGTCTCCGGTGGATTCACGCTTCTCGAAGTCATGCTGGCCATGGCCATCCTTGCAATCTCCCTCACAGCGGTTTTTCAATCGCAGTCACAGAGCATATCCATGACCGGCAGGTCAAGGTTTGAAACAACGGCCCCCCTCCTGGCCCAATCCCGGATGGCACACATCGAAGCAACGTCACCGGGAGACATACATTCCGAAGAAGGTGATTTCGGGGATGATTTTCCAGATTATACATGGATTCTGGCTGTATCGGCAACGGAGATTGAAAACCTGAAGAAGATTGAGTTGACGGTAACAAACGGCCGAATGACGTTGAACAACGATTACAGGCTCGTCCTTTACCGATTTATCGCCTATTAGATTCTTTATATGTCGCCCTCTTTGCGTATAGAATCAATTGAGTGTGGCACTGATATCCGGCCCCTGAGAGGATCCACTATGGTTACAGTCAGAAAAAGTGGTTTTACACTGGTTGAAATACTTATCGCCATATCTATCCTGTCCATAGTCATGGGCACCGTATATACCGCCTATATCGGAACGTTCGAAATCATTGAGAATACAAAGTCCGGCAACGACACCTATCGCATGGCTCGAAGCACTATGACACGGATGATAGCCGACTTGGAATCTGTCTGCAGGTATGGCGATTCTTTCAGGTTTATCTCGGAAGAGCTCGAGATCACGGATGAACGATCAATGAATCTTTCTTTTTTTTCATCAGCCCACCTGAATCCTGATTATGGAGATGTTACGGGCATCGCTCAGATCGGCTACTATATCGTCGAGGGAGAGGATGAAGGTTCCACTCTGATGAGAGAAGACACATTGTTTAAAGACAGTGATGTGAATGAAGATGAACTCTTCAGGGGCGAGGGTTTTATCCTGTGTGAAGGGCTGCGCTCTGTAACGTATATGTTTTACGACACGAAGGGCGAAGAGTACGATTCGTGGAATTCCGGGTTGGAAACCCATAAAAACAGAATCCCGGCAATAATCTCAATTCATCTTGAATTTATAAATCCCGATGACATTGACAATCCATACCGATTCATGACGAAGGTGTTCCTGCCAATGGTGGAAAATCAATGAAAGGAATCCTGTCAAACAATCGCGGGGTGGCATTAATCCTTGTAATCCTGATGATAGCCGTCATCATCGCCCTCACGCTGCAGCTCAACCTGTCATCGAGATCCGAAGTATATGAGGCGGCAAATCTGCGAGATGGGATCAAGCTTTTATATATTGCAAAATCCGGATTGTACGGTGGTGAAACGTTCCTGATGGAAGACTCGAACAACTTCGATTCCCTCAATGAAGACTGGGCAAACCTGGAGCTCATCTCCGCGGGATCGTCCGCTTTCTTCGATGAAGGACATTTCATGCTGAATATTACGGATGAATCTGGTAAGATACCGATCAATCAACTGGTCAAAGACGGTGGATACAACAGCGACATCGAAGATGTGCTTATACGATTTCTGACCCTCTCGGAATTCAACCTCGATGAAAATCAGGCTGGAGATATCATAGACGCGGTAAAGGACTGGATAGATGAGGATGACGAAATAACCGGATTCGGTGCCGAAAATATGTATTATGAGGATCTGGACGAACCCTATCCATGCAAAAACGGGCCGCTCGACAGTGTCGACGAGCTGCTTATGATCAAGGGCATTACGAGAGAATTGTACTACGGAACCGGAGAGACCCCCGGAATCAGGGAATATCTCACTGCGTACGGCACGGGCACAATAAATATAAACACAGCTCCCGGATTGGTACTGATGGCACTTTCAGACGAAATCACCGGGGAAATGGTTTCGAATATGGAGGAGTTCAGAAAAGATGAACAGAACAACCTGTCCGATCCATCATGGTATAAGGACGTACCGGGCATGGACGGCATCACCATACCATCAGCATTGATATCCGTGAAGAGCGACACCTTTAACATCATATCTACAGGGGTCCTGAGCAACATGAGCAAGAGGATCAGCAGTGTCGTTGAAAGAAACAGCGGAAAGAAAACAGTACAGATACTATCCTGGAAAGTAGACTGATGCCGGAAAAGATCCTTGGTCTTGACATAGGAGAAGACAGCATAAAAGCGGTCCAGGTTGCCGCCGGCCTCAGAGAATACCATGTTGTCAACTCGATGATAATCGATATCGCAGAGGCAGGTGGCACAGATAAGGCGATAGAGAAACTGCTCGAAAACAACACCCTCAGGAGCAACGTATGTGTCACTTCTCTACCGGTCAGCCGGTTTTCCTTCCGAAATATCAGACTCCCCTTTAAGAACAGAAATAAGATCAACCAGATCCTTCCCTACGAGATTGAGCCGCTTATCCCTTACTCGTTCGACGATGTCCTGATCGACTACGTTATAGCTGCTCAATCGGAACAACCGGAGGCTCTGGTGGCATCGGTTCTGAAATCCGCTGTCGGTGACCGTGTCCAGCTCCTTGCAGTGCACCATGTAGAGACG
This sequence comes from uncultured Syntrophaceae bacterium, assembly GCA_964579455.1. Taxonomy (GTDB): domain Bacteria; phylum Desulfobacterota; class Syntrophia; order Syntrophales; family UBA2210; genus UBA2210. The sequence goes on from CAZOHQ010000119.1 coordinate 3,412, forward strand.
TCGATCATAGATATCGATGCCGTCCCCGTGGCCTTGAAACTCATGACTGCCTGCGATCCCGAAGAATACGCCCTGCTGCTGGATATAGGTAAAAGAAACTCAACCGGCGTTCTTTTCAAAGGAAACAAGATCTTCCAGATACGACACTTCAGATTTGGGGGAGATGACATATCCGATAGTATAGCACGAACGTTTGGGTGCGACCAACACGCCGCCGAAGAGAGAAAAAAAACGGGGAGGGCCGGAGAGGCACGGGAGGATATCGGTAAGATATGTACCAGTTTTTTCACCGATGTTGAAAATACCCTTAATTTTCTTATACTCAACAATACCATCGATTCGATGCCTTCAAAGATATTCCTGACCGGCGGAGGATCGCGCTACCCCCTGTTGAAGGAGGAAATGGAACGGTTCTTCTCGCTTCCGGTAGCCATGGCCGATGTATCAGCGGCGGATACCATTCGCCTGGAGAGAGACATCACTAAGAATTGGGATTCCGCAATAATGAATCAGGCCCTTGCCCTCGCAACCAGGGATGTAAGGGACACGGATGGATTTAACTTCAGCCGTGGCGATTTCAAACCGAAAAAGAAGTACGATGAATTCAAGAAAGGGTTCCGCTGGATAGCAATCCTCTTCTGTATCATTTTCTGTGTCTTCGGTATCGATCTCTATCTCGATTACCACAATGACAGGGTATATTTGAAAGAGTTGAAACAGGAGATAACCGATATATTTCGTGACACATGGCCGGAAGTAACAAGGATAGTCGATCCCGTTCAACAGTCGAGGATTATGGTTGAGCAATTGCGTAATCCGCCCGCAGGGACAAAAAATGTCGTCCTGGGCATAGGAGTACTGGCCATCCTGGACGATATATCACGACTTCTTCCGGCGTCTGTGGATTTTCTTGTAACGAGTTTTCAGTACGACGGGAACACCGTAACGATCAAGGGACAGACCGATAATTTCAACACGGTTGATACTATAAAGAAGGCCCTTGACAAATCGAATATCTTTAAGAATGTTAAGATCAGCTCTGCAAGCCTTATCAAAAAGGAAAACAGGGTCGGATTAGACATGAAAATGGACCTGAGATAACAATGAATTTCTGGGTGAAACCAAAACTGACAAAGAGAGAAAAACTCTATGTTTTCGTGGGAACGTTCCTTGTAATCATATTTCTCGCCGGCCAGTTTGTCCTGCTCCCTTTTGTGAACGCAAGGGAAAAAGTTAGACATTCCATTGAGATAAACGAGAAGGCATTGGAGGAAATCGTTGCCCTCAGTTCGGAATACCGCACCCTGAGTGTTGATTCCGGGGACATTGGCGTCATCCTCGCCCGCAGACCGAAAGGGTTTACCCTTTTCTCCTTCCTCGAAGAGGAGGCCGGGAAAGCGGCGATTAAATCAAACATAAAATATATGAAGCCTTCCATCTCGACAGATGCTGCCCCCTACAAGGAATCGTCCGTGGAGATGAACCTGGAAAACATAACGTTGCAACAGCTTGTTGAATACCTGTATCTCGTGGAATCACCGGAAGACCTGGTAAGGATAAAGAGAATTTCCGTAAAACAAAGCAAGGGCAGTCCCGAATACCTGACCGTACTGCTCCACCTGGTAACGTACCAATAGAGAATACCCGATAGATACGAGGCCATGAAAAAGAAGCTTGCAGGATATATTACATACGGCATTCTGATAACGGTAGTCTTTCTGTACTGCTGTTTTCCCGATACATATATACAAACGTTCCTCGAATCGACCGTTTCGAGGAACAATCCCGATATTGTTGTATCATTGGACTCCGCCTCGCTCGTCTTTCCGCTGGCCGTAAAGATAGACAATCTGGTGCTGAGTTTAAAGGACACCCCCGGAGCGATCGTCAGGATAGATCACATGAAGGCACGGTTGGTGTTCGGCAAACTTCTACAGGGGAACATTGCATTATCCCTGAAGGCAGATGCATACGATGGAGATGTGCTGGCTGACATCCTTTTCGCGAATCATTTTTCAACCAGTGGACCGATACAATCACAGATCAGACTGGCCAACGTTGACATAGGAAAATGCTCGTACCTGAAGACCGCTCTGAATCGTCATATAACCGGGAGACTTACCGGCTCTGTGGAATTCAGCGGCGAGACAGAGGACATAATCAACGGAACGGGAAAGGCCGATTTAATGATCCTCAATGGGGATATGGAGTTGGTTAAAAACTTATTAGGCCTTGGCAGACTGAATTTTGACACAATGAAAACCGATGTCGTTCTGGGAGATCGGACTCTCAAGATAGACAAAGCAGACATATCAGGAAAACAGCTGAGTGGGTCCTTTAGCGGAAGCATATTGCTCAACAACAATATTCTCCGCAGCAGGATCGCGATAAAAGGCCGTGCGCATATGCCTGCCCTCGACAAGGATTTTTCTGTTATACTGAGCGGAACCCTTGCCAATCCGAGGCACAGAATCAGGTAGGAATAATGATAACCAACTATCGTCCATTAATTATTTTGCTGGCAATAACCATCCTGTCATACCTGTCGGTGGACATATTCTATAGAGTAGCGTCCGCACATCTTGTCAGAATCCGTGCGGAGGGGATATCGGTCGAAAAAACCATTTCCCCCAAGATCACCAAAAAACAGCCCCTCAATTTTTACAGCTCGGTTTCAGAGCGGAATATCTTCGGAACAACCGGCAAAGCCATCGCGAAAGGGCAGATCGATATTGCAGAGCTGAAACCCACAACACTCAATCTGACCCTTCTCGGAACGGTTGCAGGTAATCGGGATTTCGATTATGCCGTCATCGAGGAAACAGACAAGAAGGAACAGGGCCTTTTCAGGACGGGAGATACCGTTGCCTCCGCCACGGTCGTCAAGATCATGCGCGGCATGGTCGTACTGCGCGTGGACGGCAGGGATGAGATATTGATCATGGAAGTAAAACCCGATAAAAAAACGGGGATCACCAAACAGGCGGTTTCTGGAAGAAGAAGTTCCATCACCGTGAGAAAGACCGAGATAGATGAAGCCCTGAAAGACGTCAGTAAGATTCTTACGCAGGCCAGGATACGGCCATATTTTTCAGATGGAAAATCGGATGGCTTCATCATAAGCAGAATAAAGAGGGGGAGTATCACTGATGGCAGCCGATCTGTTTGGCCTAAGGGCCCTGGGCCGGACCATGGGCATCATC
>CAZOHQ010000120.1:0-6518 GCA_964579455.1 uncultured Syntrophaceae bacterium
AAAGCTGAATTTTTGCGTGAGGAAAATAGTAGATAAAAAGACACAATTTTCGGATTCCTCTCTCCGTATGCTTGTCAGCAAGATCCACCGGGGGGATGAGGAGACGGATATCTGCGGTCTTCCGGGGTCTTCTAAGGCCTTTATCGCATCTATCCTCTTCAGGGACATACAAAGACATCTTCTCTTCATAACTCCTACCCGGAAGGAGGCGCTTGAGGTCTTCCGCGATCTCTCCTTCTTTCTTGGCGGAGAAGATGTCCTGCTTTTCCCCCCATGGGATATCATCAATCCCGACGACACACTCTCCCGACAAAATGAGAACGCCACAGGACGGGCAGGTGTCCTGTCGAGGCTCCTGTCAGGGAAACCGTTTATTGCGGTTGCTCCCCTGAGTGCTCTCATGCAGAAGGTTGCCCCGGCAGGGGTTTTCGAACGGTATACCGAAACAATCTCAATCGGAGATGAGAGGGACAGGGATAGATTAGCTCAGAAGTTGATTGAGGGCGGTTATCAGAAAGTCCCGTTGGTCGAGGAAGCGGGCGAATTCAGCCTGAGGGGATATATCGTCGACATCTTTCCTCCGGCATGTCCATATCCCTTCAGAATGGAATTTACCGGTGACGAAATTGAATCGATCAGGGAATTTGACCCGGTAACGCAGAGATCCGTAAGAGAAATTGTAGATTTTGTCCTGACTCCGGCGGGAGAGGTAATCCTGTCAAAAGAATCAAAGACTCTGGCAGTGAGAAATATGAGGGGCAGGCTTAACGAATCGAACGTCCCAAATGCAAAAAGGCGGAGGATCGTTGACGCGCTTGAGAACGACCTGATTTCTCCGTCAAATCCGCAGCTTCTCCCGTTGTTTTTCGAAGATTTCTCCGCCGGTAACAAAGCAAAAAGGCTGGACACCCTCTTTGAATATCTTGCCGGAAACAGCCTTATAGTCTGTGAAAGTCCCGGTGTTATGGAAAAGGCCGCGGAGGAAATCATAAATGACGCGGACAGGTTTCTCCGGAAAGCCGAAGAGGAGGGGAGGTTTTATCTCGACAAAGAGTACTTTCTGACATCGTGGAGTGACATCTCCCGGAGATGTGTTTCCCTGCAAAGGGTATACATGGACAGATTACAATCCATGGATGCCATCCCCTTTGAAGTGGAGGAAACTGAATTAAAGGGCGACACGGAATTTCACGCAAGCAGTGAGGGTATTCTTGCGCCTCTCGCGGACAGAATAAAGTCGTGGATCAATGACGGCTGTCTGGTGACGTTCCTCTGCAGTGAGGGGAATATGCAGAAGATGGAGCACCTCCTGGAGGGATACTCTCTTACGGTTCACAGATCTTCCGGCCCCTTTCTTGCCGATCTCGAAGAGATACGTCAGGGACGTCTCGTCCTCAGGGAGGGAAAAATAACGAAGGGATTTTCATATCCCCGGCTGAAAACGGTTATCGCGGGCGAAGAGGAGATTTTTGGGAAAAAGACAAGGGGAAAAAGAAGGGCGCGCGCCAGGGAGGAATTTTTTCTCAAGTCATTCGGAGAGTTGGAAAAAGGAAACTTCGTTGTCCATGTGGATCATGGCATAGGTCTATATCTGGGGCTCGAACGGTTGACATTTGGCGACGCGGAGAACGATTTCCTGCTGCTTGAATACCGGGAGGGAGACCGGCTCTATATCCCTGTGGACCGACTGAACCAGATCCAGCGATACCTCGGTCCCGATGGCCATATTCCGAATGTGGACAAACTGGGCGGCACATCCTGGGAAACGGTCAAAAAGAAGGTTAAACAGTCGGTGCGACAGATCGCCGAGGAGCTTGTTTCAATCTACGCCGCCAGAGAGGTAATGGACGGGCACAGGTTTTCTCCTTCAGACAGACATTATGAGGAGTTCTCTTCTTCCTTCGCGTTTGAAGAGACACCCGATCAGGCACGGGCCATTGAAGATGTCTACTATGATATGGGCGATTCGAAACCGATGGACCGGCTTGTATGCGGCGATGCAGGATTCGGAAAGACAGAAATCGCGATGAGGGCATCCTTCAGGGCTGCCATGGAGGGAAAACAGGTGGCGATCCTGGTGCCTACGACTACCCTCGCGGAACAGCATTACCAGACATTTGCCGGAAGGTTTCATACATATCCCGTCCGCATAGAGGTCCTGAACAGGTATAAAACAAGCGCCCAGCAGAAGAAGATCGTGGAGGATATAAACAGGGGTCTCGTGGACATCGCTATCGGCACACACAGGCTCTTGCAGAAGGATGTAAAATTCAAGGATCTCGGACTGGTGGTTATTGACGAGGAACAGCGCTTTGGCGTGGCCCATAAAGAGAGACTCAAAAAAATGCGGGCGCTTGTCGATGTGCTTACCCTGACGGCGACTCCTATACCGAGGACACTGCAACTGTCTCTCATCGGGATACGGGATCTGTCCGTCATTGACACCGCCCCGCAGGAACGCCGCCCCGTGGAGGTTCACATAAGTGAATTCAATGAGGATGTTGTAAGGGACGCGATACAGCGTGAACTTGCGAGAGGGGGACAGGTCTTCTTTGTCCATGACAGGGTGAGGTCCATTTACAGTATCGCGAGTCTTATCGAAAAACAGGTACCTGATGCAAAGATATGCGTGGCGCATGGCCAGATGAAGGCGAAGGAACTTGAGAACATTATGGTTCAATTCGTCCGTAGAGACTTCAATGTCCTTGTCTGCACCACGATAATAAGTTCCGGTATCGATATACCGTCGACCAACACCATAATCATCAATCGCGCGGACAGATTCGGGCTTGCCCAGTTGTATCAGCTGAGGGGAAGGGTTGGCCGGGGAAATGAGGACGCATATGCGTATCTCCTGATCCCTGAAGAGTCCGCCCTTTCGCGGGATGCCATCAAGAGGCTTGGCATAGCAAAAGAGTTTTCGGAACCGGGGTCAGGGTTCAAAGTGGCAACTCACGATCTGACCATACGAGGAGGAGGGAGCGTCCTGGGCGTATCTCAATCCGGACATGTGTCCACCATCGGTTATGAGCTCTACACGGAGTTGATGGAAAAGACCATCAGGGAACTGAAGGGGGAAAAGCCTCCAGAAGAAGAGATAGAGCCCGAGATACACTTCGGCATACCTGCCTTTATACCGGATGATTTTATCGCGGACATGCATACCCGACTGATGACGTATAAGAGAACATCCATGGCCTCTTCGGAAGACGACCTGGCCGGCTTACGAGAAGAACTCGATGACTGTTACGGTCCGGTTCCTCCTCAGGTGGACAATCTTATGGATATTATCAGAATCAAAAACATGCTGAAAAAGATCCTGGCAAAAAGGATGGAGTACAACGGCAGGGATATGTGTATTGATTTTTGTGAAAACAGCCCTGTGGATCCTGCCAGAATACTGAAACTCTCACAGAATACATTACGGGGGATGAGACTCACTCCCGATTACAGGCTTATTGTTTCCATGCCGGGTCTTAAGGAAAAAGACATTATTGAACGGGCACAATATCTTCTCGGAGCACTGGCTGGAGAATAAAACCCACATATCCCGACAGGCATTGCCATCGGGAAACATCATTTTATTCGTTTTCAGCGAGCATTGATTGAAGAATCGGGAACATTCTGATAGGATAAAGGGCTAATGTTGGGGAAAATCGATTTTACACCCGTTTGCTATCCGCGCCCCGCACCAAGCTCGAGATACACGTAAGTGGAAATCCAATCACTGTTTATTTACGCATGGAGCTTTTGGGCATTATGCTTCTATTTGGGAGTTTCCTACAAAAACGTCTACATTGATTTTAAATAATGCGGGAGATTGTATATGAAATCCAAAATATGTTTTATCGTCTGTATCCTTGTCATTATCTTCTCGGCTTCACTCAATGCCGCTTTTGAAGACAGGATCGTCGCCATCGTGAATGACGAGGTGATAACCCTTTCTGAACTCGATACCACCCTTCAGGCGTATATGAAAAGGGTTGATAAGATTCCCCAGGGGGTTCAGCGTGAAAAGATTGTGGCTCAGGCCAGGGAGATGGCCCTGGATAAGCTGATCGACAATATGTTGCTTGAGCAGAAGGCGGCGAAGCTGGGCATTATCGTATCCGATGATGACGTGGACAAGGCCATGGAGGGCATGTTGAGGGATAAAAATATATCCATTGATACTGTAATGGCGACACTCTCTAAAGAGGGAACCACGCTTGATGAATACAGAGATGAAATCAGGGGAAATATTATAAGGGGCAGGCTTGTAGAAAAAGAGCTCCGGTCCAGGACAACGATACATGAGAAGGAAATTGGAGAGTATTATAGCAAACACAGGGAGCAGTATGAAGGCAAAGAGGCGACCAGTATACGGCAGATACTGCTCCTGAAACCGAAAGATTGTGATGCCGGCACCGCAGAGAAACTTCGGACAAAGGCGGAAATGATACGGCAAAGGGTGGAAGATGGTGAATCATTTGATCTTCTGGTGAACGAGTATTCCCAGGGTCCTGCCGCCAGATCCGGGGGCGATCTGGGTTTTGTTGAGAAGGGAATGATGTTTCCCGCTGTGGACACAGCTGTCTCCGGGCTCACAAAGGGCGAAACCAGCGGAGTAATAGAGACCCCCGTGGGTTTCCATATTATCAGAGTCGTGGACAAAAGAGGTGCCGGGATAAAACCTTTCGAAGAAGTAAGAGATGAAATCGTCCGGAATATAGGGAATGAAAAGATAAACAAAAAGTATCAGGAATGGCTTAAAGAACTGAGGGAACAGTCCCTCGTTGAGATAAAATTGTAGCCAGCCAGGATTTTCAATCCGGGAAGGAAGGTAAAACCCTTCCCTGCGCTCTTTATTTACATCTGAGTAGTTATCAATATGAAATATATAAAGATCAGGGGTGCGCGTCAGCACAACTTGAAAAATGTAAATCTTGACATTCCGAGAGACAAGCTTGTCATTGTAACCGGTGTATCCGGTTCCGGCAAGTCCTCTCTCGCGTTTGACACCATATATGCCGAAGGCCAGAGACGGTATGTAGAATCACTTTCAACCTATGCGCGCCAGTTCATCGGCCAGATGGACAAACCCGAGGTCGAATCCATCGAAGGCCTCTCCCCTGCCATAGCCATTGAACAGAGGACCGCGAGCCGCAATCCACGTTCAACAGTCGGGACGGTAACCGAGATATATGATTATCTGCGACTGCTCTTCGCCCGTGTGGGAATACCTCACTGCTATAACTGCGGAAAGCGTATCGATGCCCAAACCGTCGAGATGATGGCGGAGAGGGTACATTCCCTGCCTGAAGGCACAAAAATCAACATCATGTCGCCCGTAGTCAGAGGCAAAAAGGGCGAATTCCAGAAAGAACTGAAGAGACTGCGAAAAGAGGGTTTCGCCCGCGTGCGTGTCGACGGATCGATACGGGATCTCGGAGAGGATATCGCGCCGGACAAGAACAGGCGCCATGATATCGACGTGGTGATCGACAGACTGGTTATCAAGAGTGATATCGGAAAACGAATGAGGGATTCACTGGAAATCGCCACAGGTCTTTCGGGAGGACTTGTCTGCATCCAGGTTGTGGATGGAGAAGAGCTACTGTTCAGTGAAAATTACGCCTGTCCCGAATGCGGCATCAGTATGCCTGATCTTGAGCCACGGATGTTTTCCTTTAACAGTCCATACGGCGCCTGCTCCGAGTGTGGCGGGCTGGGGACACAGATCTATTTTGACGAAAATCTTGTCGTGCCCGATCCCGGGCTCTCCATACGAGAGGGGGCCATCGCCCCGTGGGAGCGAAAAGATTCCATCTATTATCATCAGATGCTTGAGGCCCTCTCAAGCCACTACGGATTTGATATAAACACACCCTTCAACAAACTGCCTGAAAGGGTACGGGATGTCCTGCTGCACGGTTCGGGGGATGAAAAGATAGGGTTTTATTTCAACAGGAGAGGAAGAAGACACTTTTACGAGAAGCGCTTCAAGGGCGTGCTCAATAAACTGGAGCAGCTCTACAGAGAGGAACAATCCGGCGATTCCAGGATGGAACTTTCGAGATACATGAATATAAACGATTGCCCGGTCTGCGGGGGCGCCAGGCTGAAAAAGGAGAGTCTGTCTGTAACAGTTGGTAGAAAAAATATCGATGAAATATGCCGGATGTCGATTCACGAATGCATGAGATTTTTTGGCAACCTGTCCGTCTCCCGGAATGAGGCCCTTGTTTCTGAAAGGATACGAAAGGAAATAAGGGAACGACTGCAATTCCTTATCGACGTGGGCATGGATTATCTGAGCCTTTCGCGTTCGTCGGGCACCCTCTCGGGTGGAGAGGCTCAGCGCATTCGGCTCGCCACACAGATAGGGTCAGGGCTGGTCGGAGTTCTCTATGTCCTGGATGAACCCACCATAGGCCTTCACCCGAGAGACAGTATGCGGCTTGTCAAAACGCTAAAACGCCTGCGTGACATGGGGAATACCGTACTCGGTCCAGACCACATCGGCCTGGTAGGTACTG
>CAZOHQ010000121.1:0-6459 GCA_964579455.1 uncultured Syntrophaceae bacterium
TGTTAATCTTTTCGGTGATGTCTTTGAGTGAGGCAAGGGTCTGATTGAGATTATCAAAGACATCCTTATTCTCAACTAACTGGCCTATTGTGCCTTCACCACTGTCAACTTTTTCCACAACGCTGTTCAGCGCTGCAAAAGCCTTCTTCATTTCTGCCGATGCCTCGGTGAGATTGGCAACCATCAGGTTGAGTTTCTGGTCGTTTTGTTTTACGATTCTGCTCAGATCCTCAGTCATGGTCCTGGTGTTTTCTACTATTGCCTTGAGACTTGCTTCTCCTTCCTCACTCCCTACAACATTTTTCAGTGAGGAAGTTACTTTCATCACGTCGCTGGCAATGTAAGAAAGTTCTCGTAACAGTTTGTCAATGTCCGCCTGCTGCTCCGTTCTGGTAATGGCCCCTCCTGCCCCGATATACGTCTCACCCTTTGTTCCAGGCACTATATCCACAAATTTATCACCCAATATGCCATACGACTTTATCTTGGCCTCAACATCCTTTTCCAGTTGTATTGACGGAACTATCCTCAAGGTAACCATGGCCTTGCCGTCCTTGAGCGCTATATCCTCGACCTTTCCCACCTCCACCCCCGCTATCTGCACGGAGGCATCCTTTTGAAGACCCGTCGCATCATCGAATACCACATTCACCGGGTAGCCTTTTTTCATGCCGAATCCCTGTTCACCGACCCTGAATGACATGTATCCCAATATGATCAATGTCACCAGAACGAACAGACCTACCTTTGCTTCCGTGCTGATTGAAGACATCCTCTTCTCCATTCTTCGTAGTCGGGGTCGTGGTTCTTCACCGTCCTATCCACTCCCCTTATATCACACTGATCGGACCTTCAAGGCTCCCGGAGAGAAACTGCCTCAGTACGGGATCGGAAGATCCCCGTATCTCCTCGGAAGTCCCATACTCTATGATTTCACCCTTATAGAGCATAGCTATCTTGTGCCCTACCGTAAAGATCGACTGGACATCGTGACTAATAACCACACAAGTCAGGTCAAAGTTCCTCTGCGTTTCAATAATAAGCTGGTTTATCGCCTCAGTCATCACGGGGTCAAGACCTGTAGTAGGCTCATCATACAGGACAATCTGCGGGTGCATGGCGATCGCTCTGGCAAGTCCCACCCGCTTTCTCATGCCCCCGCTCAACTCCGACGGCATCTTTTTTTCAACACCGGGAAGACCGACCGCCTTAAGCATCTCCGCTACTATCTTCTGGATCTCATCCTCTTTCTTCTTGGTATGCTCTCTGAGGGGAAAGGCGACATTTTCCATCACGTTCATGGAATCGAAGAGCGCCGCCTCCTGAAAGAGCATCCCGAATTTCTTTCGTATCTCATTCAGATCCCTGTCGTTCAGCGATGCAATGTCCACACCGTCAACGAGTACCTGTCCGCTGTCGGGTCGCAGGAGGCCAATAATGTGCTTCAGGAGGACAGACTTCCCCCCGCCGCTCCCGCCGATAATAACGGTGGTCTTGCCCTTTTCTATCTCAAGATTGATGCCGTTGAGGACCTTTTGCCGCCCAAACGACTTATGGATATCTACCAGCTTGATCATAATACCGTCCGGCTAAATGATACAACCCTAATCCCCGAACAGGCTCCGGGATCATGAAACTTCCCCGCCTAAAACATAATCGCCGTCAGGAAGTAATCGCTTATCAGTATCGACACGGCCGCGAGAACCACCGCCTCCGTCGTTGCCTTTCCCACACCCTCGGCACCCCCCTTTGCGTTGAATCCCTTGTAACATCCTACCAGGGACAAGATGAGTCCAAAAAATGCCGCCTTGGTTAAACCATGGTAAATATCACCCAGATCTACCATCTTCGTAATATTATTTACAAAAGCACCCGAATTAATATGCAGAACAGGAACCCCCACAAAATATCCCCCCAGGATTCCCATAAAGTCAGACACAACAGTGAGGGCCGGAAGCATTATCACTCCCGCGATTACTCTTGGGACTATAAGATGTTTAACAGGATTCGCGGCCATGACAGACAAGGCATCTATCTGCTCAGTCACGCGCATCGTCCCCAGCTCGGCGGCCATGGCTGATCCTGCCCTGGCAGTCACCATCAGGGCGGTGAGCACCGGTCCCAGTTCCCTGGTCATTCCCAGAGCGACGGTGGAACCGACCAGGCTCTCCGCGTTAAACATCCTGAACCCGTAATAACCCTGCAATGCCATGACCATGCCGGTGAACGTGCCGGTGAGAACGACGACAAAGATTGACTTGACGCCGACGAATTCCATCTGTTTGAAGATCAGACGTAACTTCAGAGGGGGGCGCACCATCCATGCCAAAACGGAAAGGAAGAGGATAAGGATCCTCCCCATCTCCTCTATATTCCCCAGAATGGCCCTTCCAAAATCATCGATTGCGGTGGAAATCCTGTTCATACACCACCCGGCCTACAACGGTCCCCTCTTGCCTGCGTGCGCATCGAGCGATAGCTGTATAATCCTGCTGATCAATTCGGTCTGCGTAATCCCCAAGGCAGCCGCCTGGTGAAAGAGCACCGTGGATGGCGTCATTCCCGGCAGGCTGTTCGGCTCAAGCACCACGACCCGTCCGTCGCCGGGCACAAACATATCTATCCTCGCGTAGGCCTTCAGCCCCAGGACCAGAAAGGTTCTTACCGCAACATCCTGTATCGCCTTCAGGACATCCTCCGGCAACCGCGCTGGCGTCTTGTTCTCTCCCTGACCATACAGGAATTTGTCCTGCAGCGAAAGGATTCCTTTCGTCGGTATCGTCTCGGAGGGGATAAGGGCGACGGGTGCATCGGTTCCGATAACACCACAGGTGACCTCCATCCCGGTGATGAATTCTTCAACCAGGACAATGTTGTCCCACTCGAATGACGCCAAGAGGGCGCTTTCAATACCCCCTGAAGATACGACCTTCTTCACCGTTGTACTGCACCCTTCCCTGGTCGGCTTTACCACACAGGGAAACCCGATATCCCTTTCGATTTCACCGAGGACTCTCTCTTCGTCTCTGTCCCATTCCTTGACGGAAACCGCCCTCGTCCGTGGGACATCCATCCCGCTCATCGCGAGCACCTTCCGGGAGGCATACTTGTCAACACCGAGCGCAGAGGCCAGCACCCCTGAACCGGTATAGGGGATACCCTGTAGTTCCAACAGTCCCTGTAGACAACCGTCTTCTCCGTACTTGCCGTGCAGACCAATATAGACAAAATCCACCATCGACTTTAATTCTTCATAGAATATTTGTTTTGCATCTTCCGCCAGGTCCGCCTCGATATCCCCGGTGGAATTGCGCATCAGCAGCTTGATCGGGATCTCCCACAGCAGGCCCCGGCTGTCCATAAAGATGGGCAGGGGGTCATACGTTTTCCGATCCATCTTGCTGAAGATATTCCTTCCGCTCTCGAGGGAAACCTCCCTTTCGGAAGACATCCCCCCCATGATGATCCCCACCCTCATTTTTTCGGGCTTGATTTTTTCCACTGCCGTTCCTTACTCCCGTTAAAAGCTGATCGTCAGGCCGATATACGGGCCTCGAAATTTAATATCCGCGTACACATCACTGATATCATCCACATCAAGTTTCATCATCCTGTATCCCCCCTGAATATCCAGGAAGGGAAACGGTGTGTAGGAAATCTCGGCCAGCCCTTCATAAAAGGTATTGCCTGAGTAAGCGATAGCGGCTCCCCGTACCCTCGCCTCCAGGATATCGGCAAGGATACCCACATGCAACGCCAGGCCGAGCATGGGAACCGGCGCCTTGAAGGACTCTTCCTCATCCAGTCCAAGTGCCTTGTCCTTCAGCCTGAATTGACCGTCAATATACTTGACCTTCCCGATGATACCCACGGATAATCCTGCCAGGATGTTTTCCAGATCCAGGATATCGTACTGATACTCAACATCGAGCATTGTGAATTGGAGGTCCGACTGGACAGCAGTCCCTCCCGTGTATTGTTTTCCCATAAAATGAACGGTTCGACCGAGGGTCTCTTTCCCCGAATACTCCGCCTTCGTATACATGAGGATTATATGGTGCGCTCCGACTCCCGCAAAGGCTTCGACGGAGGGGTAGCTTTCATCGCCTATGTCAAGATCGCTCTCCACATCGATATTCGTCCCCGCGATCCCGTCCTTGTCCACACTAAAATTCCCGGAAAGTTCGGGCAACCACCAGTATCCTCGCACTCCGAATTCAATGGCCTGCACCGAAGCGGAACAGATCAAGAAAACAATGCAAACAGCCAGAGCACATACAATCGTTCGTCTACTCTTTTTCATTATCCACCCCTCCCTGCCGGTTTTTACATCACTGCAGCGGCCCCTTTTTCTCTCTATGAATCCTGATTGAAATTTCTATCAGCTCCGAGAGTATCATGGAGGGAAGCATCCCGGCTTCGGCGGCCTGTTCGAAGAAGAAGGACGAGGGCGCCATTCCCGAAGACGAGTTGGGGTCTGTGATCAAAACTCTGCCATCCTCCAGAACAAATCCGTCTATACGTCCATATGATCTGAATCCCAGTGTTTCGAAAGCCTTGACAACATCTGCGTTAATCCGATCAACCACTTCCGTCGGAATATTTTTGGGGGGCGTAAATTTACTGCATCTCCCCGGCATATATTTATCGTCGTATGAATAAAAATCACTCTGCGGGTGGATCTCAGTAACTCCGAGGATACACGGCCTGCCCTCCCTTTCCAGAACAATGCATGAAAATTCAACACCTGTGAGGTATTCCTCAACCAGCACGTACCTGTCCAGTTTGAAGGCATCGGTCATACCGTCCTCAAGCATGTCCGTGTTCCTTACAATGGTCACTCCCATGCTTGACCCTTCCCTGGCAGGTTTTACAACAAAGGGGATATCAAAGGTCTCCGCAATCTTTTTTTTGACACGACCGTTGTCCTGTAACCATTCATCTTCCCCGATCACCATGCTCTCAGGCACATTGATTCCCGCCGCCCTCAGTATCTTCTGCTGTACGCTCTTATCCATGCCCAGGGCGGAAGCCAGGACACCCGGACCGGTGTAGGGAATCCCCAGGATTTCCAGAAGGCCCTGAATGCATCCATCATCACCATATTTCCCATGGAGTGAAATAAAGGCAAAATCTATCTCATCCCGGAGCTGTTCGTATGATATGCGCCGTGCGTCTCTTTCGAGATGCTCCGAGATATCGGTAGTGGTGTTCTGAGATACCAGTTGCCAGGGGATAACCCACAGGCATGCATCGCTATCCATGAATATGGGAACGCCCTCATATTTCTCAGCATCCAGGTTATCGTAGACATTCCTGCCGCTGTTCAATGAAACCTCTTTTTCTGAAGACATGCCGCCCAGTATGATCCCGACTCTCAGTAACTCCATCAACACGTTTTCCCCTTGGTTATAATTCTTCGATACCTTACAGGTCCCAGATAAAGGTCACTCCACTGTTGGGAAATACCCACTCATCTTCGCCGATCTTCAATTCTATCGATTTTTCATTCTCCATCTTTATTTCCGGATACGGGTGTCTTCCCGCAAAAAAACTTACCTCTCTCACGTTCTTCAACCCCGTCTTTTCGTAACTGAACGAGATATCCAAGCCCCTTGTAGGATAGGCCAAGTATACGGAAAACATCTTACTGTTTTTGTGTTTCTTTGTCTCTATCTCTATCTCCACCTTTACCTGCCTGTTCAGGCATTCCTCAAGCCCATCGCCACCACACAGCACCTCATAGCCTCGGTCCGTATATTCCGCTGTGATGACAGGGACATCTCTGCCATCGACTCTGACACTGATCACCCTGAAATCACCTTCGCTGAAGGGGCTGTCCGATCCATTCAGGAGCCACCGGTATTCGCACTTTTCTTCCTCAAACAGTGCCGAAAGTTGAGCGTTATTCTGCGCGCACCCTATGATGAAGAACGTGTCTTTGAGTGTCTTTATATACTCAATGTGTGTTGTAACTTTGAAATAATCCCGAACCGGATCACGGGCCCCGTCTTCTCCATCGGAAAAATCACTTATCCTAATATCATATCTGAAGCCCATCCTCAATTCCAGCTGACGGTTTTCCCTGCCGAAAAGTGTCTCAAACATCTCGTAATAGATCGCGTCGGCAAATTCCATGTCGCCGGTTCTGGCCTGAAGACAACCGCGTATCATATTATCAATCCTGGCAATGGATCTTTCCTCGCCCGGTATAAAAATCCTTCTTAACTTAGGTTCAACCGTATCGGTTTCTCCCTTTCCTCCCGTTATTCTCAGTACACAGTACGTCGAGGTCATGGACACAATATCGCACTTGAAGAGGTCAATGGCCCTCATAATCTCTTTTAGGGCACCTCCCTCTATGACTATTCCCACAAGGGTGAGTTCCCGTTCGACGGAGTTTTCCTTTTCAAGCTCTTCCACCTCTATGACGTCGACGAGCTTGGCGAGGTTTTTTGA
>CAZOHQ010000122.1:0-4887 GCA_964579455.1 uncultured Syntrophaceae bacterium
CAACACCGAGGACATTTTCAGCGGGAACGATGCAGTCTTCAAAGATCCGCTCGCCCGTGGGCGAACCCCTCACTCCCATCTTCTTCAAAGATTCCCCCCTGGCAAATCCCGGAAAATCCTTCTCCACGATAAAGGCCGTGCCCCCCTTACTCCCTGCCGCGGGATCCGTTTTCGCATATACCACTATGACATCGGCCAGCGGACCGTTGGTGATGACACATCTTGGTCCCGTTGAGGACGTAAGAGTCTCCCTTCTTGTCCGCTCTTGTTGTCATCGACAGTGCATCGGAGCCGGCACCCGGTTCCGTTATCGCAATGGCGCCAATCGTGTTTCCCGCAATCAGATTGGGAAGATATTTCTTTCTCTGTTCGTCATTGCCGTTTCTGTAGATATTTTCAGCTCATAAAATGGCATGGGAACCGAAGGCATTAGCCGTGGAGGCACAGTCCCGTTCCAGCTGTTCCATGACCAGCACACAGGACAGCAGGTCTGACCCGCTTCCCCCGTACTCCGGGGGAATGGATATCCCGAAGAGACCCATATCGGCCATCGTTTTGAAGCTTTCCTCAGGGAAAGCCCCATCCATGTCAATCTCCGGGGCCAGGGGAATTACACGGTCATCAACAAACCTGGCCACGGATTCCTTCAACATCGATTGCTCGCTCGTCAGTTCAAAGTCCAGAGAATCCCCCCTTTCACAACTGCCGCATTCCCCCAAATACAGCATTGCATAGCCCACGCTTCATGGGTACATTTCTATTTAAATGGATTACCCATCTCTTTCGGTATTGTCCTGATCTGCCAGGTACCATCGACGAGGGCTACCACAACGTCATTTGCGTCTTTGATCTCGAGATTAAGGACAAAATCACACTTGCCCTTCTCACTCGCCTCTTTCTGTATCTTCTCCGCCTCTTCCTTACTCATCGAAACCTCGAGGGTCACATCGGTCAGGGCGGGCCGTTTGAAACGGATGGTTACTTCCTTGACGATGGGATAGAATTTTTCCACATCGAAAGCGGCCCCGTAAATAATACCCCCCGTGAATTCGCCGATGGTAAAGAGCGAACCGGCGTACATCATTCCCACGTGATTGATATTTCCCTCGAGGGGCATAACCATCTTGGCATACCCCTCCCTCAAGGCGATTACCTTGATCCCCGTTCTTTTGATCGCTTCTATGCTTGTTACGGCAATCTCGGCAATAAACTTATATTTTTCTTCTATCATTCCTTCCTCCACAATACTGTAAATTAGCCATCTCTTGGGTTTATATAAGTTCGAAGTGTCTGATATCCATCAAGCTTCCCTTGCGATCATCTTCGAAAACCGCCTTCACCCTCGCACCGACCTTGAATTTTTCCGGGTCTACACTGTCCACGAAATGGGTCAGGCAGGTGTCCGCCCCGTCGAGCTTGATAAAGGCGTATCCGTACGGAACGGGCCGCTGTTTCCCCGTCTCGGGATCGACAAACCCGAACTGGATAATGGCGCATACATACACCTCTCCCTCATCCGACACGGGAACAAATTCATCCATGGCCGCAAAACACTGTCCGCACACCTTTCGGGGTGGTATAAATACCCTGTTGCATTTCGGACATTTACTACCGATGAGCTTCTTGTTCTCTTTCAGTTCATGGAGAAATTTCGAACCGAATTTTCCGACACTCCAATCATATGGTTGAAACATTTCACCTGATGATACGGTGAGAAGTTCCTGTTCATCTGTTTTCTGTACGTTTTTTTCCATCGTTTCCTCCATAGCGTTCCCAAAGGGTTTAAGCCGGTTTTTTCTTTCCCAGGAGCATGACATCGGCCCAATAGCATCCACCAAATCCGGTTGCAAAGGCAAAGTTTACGTCCTTCGGGACCTGTCTGGTTCCGGCCTTGCCCATTATCTGAATTGCCGCTTCACCGACGCGGATGAGCGCCGTGGCACCGATTGCGTTGGAACTCATGACCCCGCCAGAGGGATTGACCGGAAGTTCACCATCCATATCGGTGATACCGTCCCAGAGAAGTTTCGGTCCCTCGCCGTATCCGCAGAAACCGAAATCTTCCATCCATTTTAACCCGGCATATGAATACGGCATGTACAGCTCGCAGACATCGATTTCTTTGAGCGGCTCCTTGATACCCGCTTTTTCAAAGACCGCCTTCGATGCAAGTGCCATGGTGGTGTTTCGGTCCATGTCAACGTCTCCGGCAAGGGAGAAGTTGTGTCTGTTTGCCGTGGCATGAACCCAGGCCGGAATGGGGGCAATTTTTTCCGCCACATCCTCGGAGGCAAAGACAGCCGCTGCCGCACCATCCGTACGCGGACACATGTCGCTCATTCGCAGAGGGAATGCCAGCACCTGGTTCTGCTCGGATGTGACCAGAAGGTCCACGATTTGATCGACTTCCATGCCCTTCATCCATTCCTGGTGGAGGTGGGCATAGGGATTATTGAGTGCGTGCAGACGCTCGCGAACGGCAACGCGCGCGCCGTCCCGCTCGGTCACCTTATAATTGTGCATGTACTTGCTGGCCTCGAGCGCGAGTCCGGCAATGGCGCCTCCCAGATTGGGCCGTTCCCACACGGGGTCGAATGCCGTAATGATGGCACCCGTGGTATCCGACTCGGAGTTCTTCTCCCACCCGATGGCGAGGACTCGGTCATACATCCCCGACGCGGCATGATAGTACGCGCACATGGCTACCGAGCTGCCCGTGGTGCCGCCGGTGGTCACCTTGAAAATGGGTTTCATCACACCGCCCGATCCCTCGACGCTCCAGCTGTCAACGTAGTTGATTCCTTCGAAATGATCCATATTGCCGATGACGATTGCGTCAATATCATTAATCGTAAGCTCGGCATCCGCCAGGGCAGCGACGACGGCTTCATTGATTATCTCGACGCCGTTCACGTCTTTCCTGGAGCTCCTTCCCTTTGTCTGGCCAAAACCTACAACTGCTACTCTCTTACCCATATCAGCCTCCCTTATGATCCTAATACAAAAACACCGTGGGCCTGCCCGCAGGGGCCATTGATCCCGTGTGCAAGGGCCTTGCTCGCCCCTTTGACCTGCCTGTCGCCTGCCTCGCCCCGAAGCTGCAGTGTCGCCTCGATAATCCGCGCGAGTCCCGCTACGAGCACCGGATGGGCACACAGCAAACCACCGGAGGGATTCACGGGAAGTTCCCCGTCCATACCGGTCGCGCCCGATCGTATCAGATCGACGCCCTTTCCCTTCGGGGCCAGTCCCAGGCCCTCGTACCAGAGCAGTTCCATGTATGAGTACGCATCAGCGAGTTCGACCACGTCGAGTTCTTTGAGCGGATCGGTGATGCCGGCCATGTCGTACGCCTTCTTTGCGGCCGCCTCAAGCGCCCGGGGGGTTGTAAGGTCCCTATATCCCAGCGTGTAAGAATCCGAAATATGGGCCGCGCCGAGGATCCACACCGGATCCTTTTTAAACCGCTTCATGCCCTTTTCGTTTGATATAACGATGGCCGCCGCCCCGTCAGTGATAGGTGAACAATCGAAGAGCTTCAGTGGTTCCGATATCTTCCGTGACTTCATGACATCGTCAACGGATATCTTCTTCTGGATCTGTGCGAGGGGGTTATTCAGACCGTTCCCGTGATTCTTCACCGATACCCGTGCGAAATCCTCTTCCGTCGCGCCCGTCTTCTCCATATAGCTGCGCGCCTGGAGCGCCGCCGATGAGGTGGCGTCTATGCCGAGCTGGCGCTGAAAAATGGGATCGAACATGGCGTTCGTGATCAGGTTCATATTTCCTTCCGAGCCCTTGACGTGGGCAACGACCAGGGTTGTGTCGAAGGAACCCGAGAGGGAACGCATCATGCCGTACATGGCGCCGAATACACCGTCTCCTTCCACGCAGGAGACGTCCTTGTTATACGAACCCGCCGCATCTTGAACAGCCATTGATGAAATCGTCCTGCCGTCCCAGAAATCGTTCGAGACGGTGATCACATTGTCTATATCTTCTATTCCCACACCGGCATCGGCTATGGCGGCGGTTGTCGCTTCAAATACCAATTCCGCAAATGTGTCCTCTTTCTTCCGTTCATACTTCGTTTGTCCAACGCCTACAATTCCTACTTTTTCCATAGCGTTCCTCTCCTTACTTGTCTGACGGGACAAAATGCTTGATATCCAGAATGCTGCCGGTCCTCTCCTCAGCAAAAACGGCCTTTACCCGCATCCCTACCGAGACCGTGTCGGGGTCGACGTCTCCGATGAAGTGCAGCAGTGAACCGTCAGCTCCATCGATTTTGATGAGTCCGTATATTATCGGAACGTCCTTCGGAGCCACCCCTTCGGAGTAGTGCGCCACGGTAAAGGATTCCACGACACCGGCGTTTTTCAGCTTCACCCATTTCTCCGTGGGGGTAAAACACTCCCAGCAGGTCTTGCTGGGGGGTATAAATACCTTATTGCACTTCGGGCATTGAATTCCCCATAATTCCTTGTTGTCGCGCAGTTCAACGAGAAAACGGCTGCCTGTCTCCCCTACATACCATTTGTAGGGTACCTTGATCCGACCGTGATAGATGATATTCTCAACGTCCATACAATCCCTCCTGTTTTAAATTCTTTAATTTCAACTATGCCACAGTAATAAATATTTCAGACATACCGTCATTTCGAGCAACGCGATAAATCTTTTCGATGTAACATACTGAGAATACGAATTTCCTCTCTGTGGTCGAAATGGCGCATGTATTGAATCCGGATTGTTGTTCACCATTGATACCGCAAACCGACATAACGAAGCTTCATGGTAACGTGACAATGGGCAGGGGCACGTTGGATCATCCGATAAAGAGGGGAGGCCCAAGCCTCCCCTCTTTATACAGTAGAAGATTCATCG
>CAZOHQ010000122.1:4987-6450 GCA_964579455.1 uncultured Syntrophaceae bacterium
CCGATAAAGAGGGGAGGCCCAAGCCTCCCCTCTTTATACAGTAGAAGATTCATCGTGTAGCTGGAGCTTAGCTTACTATGCTAATATGTTTTCTCTCTTGCCCTTTACGAAAGCCCCAGCATCTCCCGTGCCTGAGCGACAGTTGCCACTTCCCTGTTCATCTCCTCGGCTATGTGTTTGATTCTTGTTACAAGCTGGGCGTTGCTTTTCAGTCTCTCACCTTTTCGGTAGTACAGGTTATCCTCCATACCGACCCGTACATGGCCTCCCATTATGATCGAGAATACATTCATCGGGATCTCGTAGTGTCCCACACCTATGAGGGAAAACATGGACTGAGGCGGGAGCTCATTAATCAGGGAGATTGCGTTTGCCGGTGTCGGGAAGGATGAAGTCTGGAACCCCATAACGAATTGTATCATATAGGGGGCATCAATGTTGCCTTCTCTCATCAGATCCATAAGGACCCAGTACTGCCCCGGATGATACAGTTCGACTTCCGGTTTTATCCCCTTTTCCTTCATGGTCTTGGCATAAAGATTGACATCAGCGTAGGTGGCCGGTATGCACTGATCGAACATAAAACCGTCACGGGGATGAGGAAGCGGTGCCTTTCTGTCTTTCAGGGGCAACTTCAGCATGAATGGGCCCAGATTGAGGCTCGCCATATCCGGTGCCGGATCGGCGAAGAGACAGCACATGCGCTCCTCCGTGGAGAGCCATGGCCCGCCGCCGGTGGTGTTGTTGATGATGATGTCAGGACAGCGTTCACGGATAAGACGGTTAATCTCGCCATAGTGTTCCGGATTATTCGTCGTCATGGACTGGTTGTTGGGGTCTCTGGCATGCAGATGCACTGATACCGCTCCTGCCTTGTATGCCTCGTAGACCGCATCAGCCTGTTCCTCGAATGTTTCAGGAAGATTCTCATTCAGTTCCTTGCCCTGCACTCCCCCCGTAATGGCGCAGGTGATCATCATGGGAGGAAAACTATGCTGCCTGACCTTGTCCATCCAGGCATAGTGATCACGATAATCCCACATATAATCTTCTTTCTTCACAAGACACCTCCTCTTATAAAAGTTGTTTGATCCCTCCATCGGCTATGAAGCTTAAAGCTTCGCTTTAGACTTTATTACCGCTTCGCTCAGGCACTGTCAAGAAATATTTTACTATGTGGAGAACATCTTTTCCACATGCGTGTGCCGGACGATTTACGGTAAGGCCGGTAACGATCGATCTGCTGAAAAAAGGGGGAGAGATTCAATTATCACACTGTTGAAATGTCTTTTCTTCCACAGGAACTTCTTGTCTTGACAGCACAACATTGTTTGGTATAAGAAAACGTAAAGTTTAGAGTGATGCTTCAATATAATCCTGTTTTATCCCACATAGTCTTATCTTGCCCATGCTTTCGTTTGGTATAAAACTAAGATCGGTAGCCGTTCCTTTCACTATTTTTA
>CAZOHQ010000123.1:0-6443 GCA_964579455.1 uncultured Syntrophaceae bacterium
AAGAATCTCCCCAAACTATTTTTTATCAAACCTCAGCATCTGTAGATACTCCTCCGTGCTGATTCTATCTGAATTCTTATCCCTTTTTAATCAAGCTCCTGTCGAGGGGCGCCCCTTCCCAGGCCGCCCTGATAATCATCAGAAAGTCTTCGTAATCGCACTCTTCGGGATTGTACAGTATCGATCCGTCATCAAGCGCCGCCTCGGCGATATCCTCCAGCTTTTCTCTCGGCACCATACGCATTCCTTCTCTGTCTTTGACTTCTTCGAAGAAACGGGCATGTTTTCCGTCTGTAGCATCATGCATGTCCTGATTCATCTTACGAACATAGGCAACTGCTCCCTCCGCTCTCAGATGTTTGGGGGTGGCGGCGTACACTTCCGCCCCTACCATCGGCAGCAGAAGTTCCCCCGTAATATGGGCGACCTTATGCATATTATACTCCATGCCATAGGGTAGAAGTATGGCCATGCACACAGCATGGGGAACACCGCACACGGAACCTGTCGCGTGTCCGAGACCATGAACCACGCCGACCAGGGAATTGGAAAAGGCGGCTCCGGCCAGGGTGGCCCCGTTTGCCAGGGCAAGACGCCCATCTCTGTCTGAGGGATTCTTTATAACATTGAGCAGATTACTGCTGATAAGGCTGATGGCGGCTATCGCATTGGCGTAGCTCATGGGATTTTTGCCCAGCCCCGTATAAGCCTCTACGGCATGTGCCATGGCATCCATGGCGGTCGATGCTGTGAGATGTGGAGGGAGCGTAAGGGTCATACGCGAATCCAGAATGGCAATATCAGGCAGAAGGAAATAACTGGCAAAAGCCATCTTCAGATGTCTCTCATGATCCTTTATCACGGCGGCCAGCGTAACCTCCGAACCGGTCCCGGACGTTGTAGGTATCACGACAAGCGGCCTTAATGCCCTTTTCAGGGCGCCGACGCCGCTGAATTTCATCAGGTCGTCCGCATTCTCGGAGACCACTATGTTTACCCCTTTGGCCGTATCCATAACCGAGCCGCCACCCACCGCGATAATGGAATCGCAGTTATTGTCCCGATACACATCCGCCAGATGGTTGACAACCGTCAGAGACGAATCCTGCGGTACGTCATCCGCCATGGCTCCGATGTCAACTCCACCCTTTATTGCATCGACCACGGTATCAACCAACCCGGCCCCGGAAACACCCTTGTCCGTGATAATGAACGGCCTGTCGGCATGTAACTGTGCGAGTGCTCCAGGAATTTTCTCAAGCGCATCATGACCGGCAATCATCTTGACCCGACAGCAAAATTCATAGTATCCAGGTAAAAACATAAGATTGCTCCTTTTTGATTATCAAATACGTGTAGTCTTCCGATAATCCACTATTATCAGGAAGAGATTATCGGTGTGCCCTCCCAGGCATGTTCCAGGACCACCATGCAATCGTCCACAGTAAATCCCGGGCGGCCTCCCCCGACAGCCGCTCTGGCTACACCGTCCAGGGCATCTTTCGAGATACCCGCATCCTTCAGTGTAAGAGGGATCTTTCCCTTGGTAATATCGTGTATATCATGCTGCATATCGTAGATGAAATTGATTGCCATTCTGGCTTTCAGATTCTCCGCCGTGCCGGCATATATCTCGGCACCGGCAATGGGGAGCAGCATGTCGGACATGTGATACCCCTCACGGCCAATATGGTATTCAAGGACATATGGCAGAATGATGCCCATGCATATTCCATGGGGAAGTCCGGACATATCACCCGCAGCCCACCCCAGCTCGTGAATCATTCCCCTTGGAGAGTTTGAAAAGGCAATGCCTGCCATAGTGGCGGCATTAGCCAGTGCAAGACGCCCTTTTTTGTCGCCGTATCTGATCACATTGACCAGGTTCTCCCCTACAAACTGCATGGCGGCATAGGCGTATGTATCATTCATGGGGTTCTTTGCCGGACAGGTATATGCCTGTGTGCTGTGGGCAAGGGCAACCATCGACGTGGAAACAACCACATCAGCCTTCTGGGCTTTCATCATTCGAGGGTCAATAATCACAAGATCGGGCATTAAAAGATGCGAAGAGAAGCTCAATCCCTCCAGAGCGGCAAACCTGGATGTCTCAAAGCCCGTTCCAGAAGCGGTCGGTACAAAGACGAAGGGTCCCAGAGGGTTCTGTATCATATCCTCTCCCGCTGCCTCATGAAGGTCCTCAGGTCTTCCGGAAACCACGATATTAAGCGCCTTGGCCGTATCCACTACGACCCCTTCTCCCGCTGCTATAATTGAATCGCATCCGGTATCGCGATACCTGTTCATCAATCCCCTGACCAGCTTACGATCGGGAACAGGAGGGACACCGTCAAAGATACCCAATGTCATACCCGAATCTTTAAAAGCGTCCGTGATCTTTTTTATCAATCCCTTCTTTGCATTCTCTTTATCGGTGACAATAAGCGGTTTTCTGGCGTTCAGGGCATCCAGTTCAAAGGGGAGGTTCTCCAGAGCCCTGTTGCCTGAATTTATCTTTACCGGACAATAAAATTCATAATTATCGGGGAAGAACATAGCGTGCTCCTTTTCGTGTGCGTGTATCAATAACCCAATATTGAACGGAAATATATTCGAACGCGGCCGATATACTTCCGGCCAAACGACCATGCCGGATACCGTTTCACCGCCAGTCTGGCGATAAATTTCGGAAGCAGATAGACCTCCCCTATATCCAGAACGCGGACAATCGCACAGGCATACGGCAGCTCTCCGTCAATTATCATGCGATCACTGGCACTTGCGACGGCCGTACTCTCCTGAAAAGTAAACATCAATATGGCGGCCGCGATATTTTTGATCTTCATATCAAGATCGATACGCTTGCCGTCGGGTTTCCATCCCAGGTATTTTACGCGCCCTTTTTCGTTCTTACCCACAATCATATATGGTCCGCGCGGCATAACGCCGAGGCAGAACGTGAAACCATTCGGGAGTTTTTCAAATTCTTTTTTCACCTCTTTGTCAACCCTGGCCGCTGCCTGAATGGCCCTGCCGACAAACCACAGCATCACGGCAACATACGCCGTTTTAAAGGGTTTTGTTCCCACTGTTATTTCTTTGAAATCATCCATGTTCTTCCCCTCTCCGATCGTAGTACCAGGTGATTACGCTTCCCATTATAATGACGGAAAATATCCTTCTTCTATGCCGGAATTCCTCCGTATATCGTGTCCCTCACCTAAGAATCAGAATACGGCACTGACATGGTAACCGCATCCACGGGGCACTCATAGGCACAAAAGCCGCACCCCAGACAGAGCTTCTCTTTCTCCAGATATGGGTACCCGTGCGGATCTTTGGCCACGGCTTCCGAAAGAGAAAGGCAACTCACGGGGCACGCATCGATACAAATCATGCACGACATACATTTTTTTCTGTCAAAGACAGGTTTTTCCCACCCGGAACGTTTTATCGTTTCGCATACGATTCCAAATCCATCCTGCACCGCCTGCTGGGGGCATATCCTGCCACACGTCCCGCATTCTATGCAACGTGCGTCATCTATCACGTGGAGTTCCTTCTTCTCTCCATTAATAGCATCCACGGGACATAGTTTCTGACACGTACCGCATCCGTTGCATACATCAGTTATTCTGTACGCCATCTCTCCCCTCCATGTCCCTGATTATTGCGCCTCTATATCGAGCCTGGCCAGACATTCCGAGCTGGGCTTCCCGGTCAGGGAATCCCAGCCGAACTGTTTCCAGTAATTTCCCATCATCTCATCTATGCCCACTGTCCTGCCCTTGTTCGCGCCACCAGTCTGGGGAGGCGCTCCAACGGCACGACCACTTATCTTGAAATCCTTCGGGTCTATGCCATGCTTGACATTAAATGCCTGTCTCAGTGTCTGTATGCGCTCGCCAATCTCCATATACTCTTCCGGTGTTTTGTTCCAACCCGTTGCCGCGGTCAACCAGTCAAAAATCGGTATCTTCTTCGTACCCAAAAAGGCGCCGAACATGCAAAGGCCCGCGCCGTTTAACACATTCGTGAATTTGCTGCACGCGGCGCCCCGCACGGCCTTTTCTTCGTCCACCACGTATTTGCTCCCCTTGAAATAGAGCGGCCCTACCTTCGGCAATCCTTTAACCTTTTTCCACAATTGAAACATCTCATAGTAGAGTCCTGATCCTATTGTATGTCTGCCCGGTGCTGGTTCAACACTATAGTGGAGCGCGAAACCGGGATCATTCCTGCTGTCATGCATCGCGGGTTCCTGCCCCCCTGCATGTATCGCGTATCGCTCCGATCCCTTTCCCAGCTTCCGGGCGGCTACTTTGGAACCGTCTGCCAGGATATCCCCGATACCTTCCCTGTTTATCATCTTCTCAACAAGGGCAATGATCGCTTCGGAGTTCCCCCATGAGAGTTCGAGTCCGCCTGTGTCTTCCTTCGTCAGTATCCCCTCCTCATAGCACTCGATGGCAAAGGCCACGGTGCCACCCGCCGATATGGTGTCCATGCCGGCCCTGTTCAGAGCTTCATTGAGATGGAAGATACTGTCCACGTCCTCATTCATGCACAGTCCACCCAGGGCAAGGACCGTTTCATATTCAGGTTTGTGGGTCTCCGAGTACCTCCCCGTCATTGAACAGATACCGCCGCAACCCAGAGGACACGAATAACAGTGGTATTTTATTATCTCACGATCCGTGAACACATCCGGATTGGTGGTGACAGACTTTTTGGGTCCAAAATCCTCATTGGTTCCTTTCCAGTTTTTTATCGGTGAGTCCCCCATCTCAATGGATGCCTGGTTCATACTTCCCGTGCCCCATTTCCTGAGGAGTGTCTTGTACAGCATACCATCCTGGGCAAGCACGGTGGGCATCACCCTTATAAATACACCAACATAGGGCATCATTGATCCGGACACGAAAGGAGGCTGGAACTGAACCCATTTATTGCACTTCTGACTCAGCTTCTTGATCCCCTCTCTGTTATGGACGGGGATTCGCTTCGCGCCGACCAGAACCAGCGCCTTCAACCTCTTTGACCCCATGACAGCACCAAGACCCGACCTGGCAGCCATTCTCCCCCTGTCGTTGGATATACCGGATATCAACGACAGCTTTTCACCTGAGGGACCAATAAGGGCGACCCGGGCTCCGGCAGGTGCCTCTTCGAGCAACATCTTTTCAGCCTCCACAGTATCGCGCCCCCATAGATGAGACGCATCACGGAGCTCGGCCTTCCCCTTCTCGATGTAAAGATATACCGGTTTGCTGCTTATACCCTTGAAGAATATCCCGTCATATCCGCATCGTTTTATGGCGGGTGAAATATTGCCGCCGCAGTTCGCGTCACCCCAGCCGCCGGTGAGGGGTGATTTTCCCACGACCATCCATCTACCCGCAAAAAGGCTGCCCGTACCGGTCAGAAGACCGGACATGAAACCCAGGATATTATCCGGACCAAGCGGGTCCGCGCCTGCGGGTATCCTCTTGTAAAGGATATAAGCGGCAAGTCCCATACCGGAAAGGTATTTCTCATATACATCATCCGGTATGGTCTCCTCCTGTATATCCCCCACAGTCAGGTCAACCATCAAAATCTTGCCCATGTATCCATTGCCCATCAGATATTCCCCCCTTACAAGTCGTACACCCGTCATAAGACAGGATAACGAAAACAGGCAGTTGCCCCCAGCCACAGATCTTATCTCTCTTCAAGCCTGCCTGGTTTGAAAATTTATAGAGTAAAACAGATATAAGTCAAGGGAAATCTTGCCCTATTTTCAGATAAGAATCAGAAGCGCACTGTTTTTGTATGATGTACAGATCAAAAGTACTCTTTCATGAAATGTCAGTACGGTTGAATAGTTGTCAATTTCAGGAATCAAGCGACGGAGATGATTCGAAACCGGATATCACATCTTTGACAAATATGAGCACACCGTGTCCGTACCAACTGTTATAAAAGGCGCAAAGGACAAAGTCCTTCTCAATTAAGGGTTATTTCCGTATTCTCTTCTGTCCCGCCCGCTTCTTCTATCCTGACATACTCTGCGTTCGGGTCCATTATAATGTGGATCATTAAATTTCCTGCGGTCTTCCCCTGATCTTCTTTCATTTCCGGTACGGCGCTCTTCCTTCTTTTCCATAGCATTCTCTCCTCAGTAAACTAATCAGATCAATACATATGGTTTACAATTTTGGTTAATAATCTACTTCCGATAAGAATCTCCGTTTTCGTGAAGGGAGTATAAAAAATCTGACAAGAACTTCCATTTCCCCAAAAAGAGTATAAGAAAAAAGGCCTTGTGAGTCAATGGGATAATTTTCACAACATATGTGGCATGAAGCGTCAATGATCATTGAGATACGGTATCCGGGTACTCGATGCGGGAGAACGATCCGCTTCAGGGACAAAAAAAGGGGGCCGATACCACACCGGCC
>CAZOHQ010000124.1:0-6357 GCA_964579455.1 uncultured Syntrophaceae bacterium
CAGGAGTCTGAGGTTGATAGATTAGGAGGGAAGACCCCCGTTCCGGTGGATGTCAGGATCATTGCCACGACAAATACGGACCTGAAAACCCGCGTTTCTGAGAAAAAATTTCGTGACGATCTCTACTACAGACTGAATGTTATTCCCGTCACGGTTCCTGCCCTCAGGGAAAAGAGAGGGGACATAGCACTCCTTGCTAATGTCTTTCTCGAGAAATACTGTAGACTCAACGGTGTAAGCAACGCCACCTTGTCGGAGGAGGTTATCAATATATTGGAGCAGTATACATGGCCAGGTAACGTGCGAGAGCTCGAAAACATTATTGAGAGATCGGTCTTGCTGTCGGGGGGCGGTACCATCTGCCCGGAGCATCTCTATATGGAAGGTGAAGATGGGGGTGCTAGAAATGAAGATGCAAAGAGGGTGGCATTATGCCTGCCGGAATTGATCGATCGGCAAGATATCGCTTTGAAGGATATGACGCTCAGGGAAGTGGAAGAACAGCTCATATGCGAGACGCTTGAACGGGTAGGAGGAAACAGGACGGAAGCATCAAAGATCCTGGGTGTCAGTGTGCGAACGATCCGCAATAAACTCAACGAATATAAAAGCGCCGGGAAGCAGGGATAAGAAGGCGCGGTGGTATAGATGTTGCTTGATTGACGTCAGTAAGGGGGTGGAAGATGGATGCGTTGTTTGGAAAGACCTTAGATATGTTGGCTGCCGTGCTTGATGTTCGTTCGGAAAGACACAAGATCATATCCTCCAATATTGCCAATCTGGACACCCCTGGCTATCTGCCGAAAGATCTGACGTTCAGAGAGACATTGCAGGGAGTTACCGATAATGGAAAGGGAGCGAACATGGTTGTAACCAATGCGCGACACCTGTCCGAGCGCAGTGCTGCGGAAGGTGAGGTAGTCGTTTCAGGTGACAAGGTGGATATAGACGATCAGATGGCAAAGATGGTGGAAAATCAACTCATGTATAACTTTTCGGTGGATCTGATGGCGCGAAAGTTCCGGGGATTGAAAAATGTTTTGGAGGAGGCAAAGTGACATGGAGTTCATGACGGCTTTTAGGATTTGCGGGTCGGGGCTTGCCGCTCAGAGGGCGAAGATGGATGTTGTCGTGTCGAATATTGCCAACGCAAACACGACCAAGACACCTGAAGGGGGACCGTACACGAGGAAGGTGATAGTCCTTTCCTCCATACCTGTTGCATCAGATTTTGACGACGATCTAAAAAATGTGCTGCGCATGGTGAAGGTGGAAGGCGTCGTTGAAGACACGGGGGGAGTGAGAATGGTTTTTAATCCGGCACATCCGGATGCCAATGGTGAAGGGTTCGTAGCCATGCCGGATATCAACACGGTTACCGAGATGGCGGATATGATCATGGTAAGCAGGGCTTATGAGGCGTGCGTTACCGCCTTTGATGCAACAAAGAGCATGGCTCTCAAGACATTGGAGATAGGAAAATAGCCGGCGAGGGCTGCAACCTTGTGAGGAGGGTTTTTGATCATGAGTACTCTATCGGTTGGGAATGATCTGACATACAGTATTGCCGATATCCAAAAGAAAGATGGCGCGGTTACAAAGGGCACGGAATCGTTCGGGAAGATGCTGAAAGAATCGGTCCAGGAGATCAACAAGCTTCAGACGGACGCAGATGTCGCCATCAAAAAGGTGGAATTGGAAGGATCGGGGAGTATCCATGAGGCGATCATTGCACTGGAAAAGGCGGATATCTCATTTCGGGCGGTCATGCAGGTTCGAAATAAGATATTAGAGGCGTATCAAGAAGTTATGCGAATGCAGGTGTAGAGGGGTTTCTGACGTCAGGATGATGAGGGAGGCTTTCTGTCTTTATTGTATCTACCGTGAAAAGATGAAAGGACGATATGGATTCGTTGTTTAGATCTTTCTCTCAACTGTGGAGAGGGTTTGCATCGCTGCCGGCATCGAGACGGATGTCGATCATTGTTATCACTGCCGCCGGTCTGGTCTGTGTATGGATGCTTGTTTTTTTTGCGAATCAAAAAACCTACAGCGTGCTTTTCTCTAATCTTTCCACGGAAGACGCGGGAAAGATCGTATCCGTGTTGGAAGGGGATGGTGTCGAGTATAAGATCGCTCCCGCCGGTGATTGCATATTGGTTCCCAAGGGTCGGGTCGCCGCACTCAGGCTTGATCTGGCCTCCTCAGGATTACCACAGGGAGGAGGCGTCGGGTTCGAGATCTTTGACGGTAAGAATTTCGGCGCAACGGAATTTGTCCAGCAACTCAACTATCAAAGGGCGCTCCAGGGAGAACTGTCCCGTACCGTCAACAGTTTGGATGAGATTCAGAGCAGCAGAGTGCATATCGTCGTACCCCAGAAATCCCTCTTCGTCAAGGATCAGGCCGAACCGACCGCCTCGGTTATTCTTAAGATCAGACCGGGTAGAAAGTTGAAGACCTCTCAGGTTGAAGGAATCACTCATCTTGTGGCGAGCAGCATATAAGGACTTGATCCGAAGAATGTCATGGTCGTTGACAGTGGCGGCGACATTTTGTCTCAGATAGAGACGGAATCGGGCATAGTCGGGATGAGCGGTTCGCAGATCGAATACCGGAAAAACATGGAGAAGAGTCTGGCAGACAGGGTCCAGTCCATGTTGGAAAAAGTGGTGGGACCAGGAAAAGCCGTTGTCAGGGTATCTGCGGAACTTGATTTCCAGGTCTTGGAAAAGACCGAGGAGACATACGATGCTGAGGAACCGGTCGTACGGAGTCTCAGGCGAAAGTCAGAAACCTCACATAGCCCCGCCCGCGGGGGAGAAAGTACCGTAGCTGCAACCGGCCAGGGCGCACAGAACAATAATCTCAATCACGAACAAACAGAAGAAACTATTAATTATGAGATAAGCAAGGTTGTCAGCAGGACGGTGATGCCCGTAGGAGAATTGGAAAGATTGTCGATAGCGGTGCTGGTAGATGGTCTGTACACCAAAAACGATGCCGGTGTTGAAGAATTTCAGCCGCGGTCGGAAGATGAGAGAGCGGTATTTGAAGATATCGTTAAAAAATCAATTGGTTTTGATGCTAAACGGGGTGATCAGGTGGTGGTGACCAGTGTGCCATTCAAAAAGGTTGAGGTGGAAACCCAATTTGCCGAAGAGGGATTTCTGAAATCAAACGCGCCGCTTCTCCTTCTGATTGTGAAGTACTGTATCCTCTTAGTCGGGCTGATGGTCGTGGTGTTTTTCGTGTTGCGTCCACTTATGAAGGCCCTCCTGGCAAGCGGAAGAGATCAGGGAGGAGATTCGGGGCGGGGATTATCTCCGCCGAACGCTCGGATAGGTGAGGCGTATCCCCTGTTGAACGTGGGGGATGGGGATTTTAATGAGGTTCTTGCTGCCAAGGAACTGGCCGGACGAGATGCACAAAAATTTGCGGAGTTATTGCGAAACTGGCTGTAAACAGATGGAAAGACGGGGAGCCGCCACAGTGATTAAGGAAAGATGACATAAGGTATGACAAACGAAGAAAAAGCTGCCATCATGCTGATATCGCTTGACGAAGAACTGGCGGCGAATGTAATGCGGAATCTCAACCCATCGGAAATTCGACGTGTAGGGACCTCCATGGATCGTCTCTCCAGTGTATCCGATGAAAAGATAAGCGCGGTTGCCAAGGAGTTCTGCTCGCTGGCAAAGGAGAGTGGGAATCGGATCGTATCGATTAAGGATGACTTTACGAAAAATCTTATCACGAAGGCCCTTGGGGCCGAGAAGGCCAGGGACCTCTTGGGGGTGATGGAAAAAGATAATTTCCGTCCCTCCACCAACCCGATTGTCGATAAATTGAGAGACGTGAGTCCCCGGGTCCTCCTCGAATTTACAAAGATGGAACATCCACAGACGATAGCTCTGATCCTGGCTCACCTGCGGCCCGAGCAGGCCGCGGAAATTCTGGAAAATCTTCCCTCCGACAGGCAGGGAGAAATCGTGAGCAGGATTGCAACGCTTAAAAGTGTTCCCCATGGGTTCATAGACGAAATGGCCAAGGCACTCGAAGAGGAGCTTGTCCTTGGCGGTGGGAATGAAGAGCAATTTGGTGGAATCGGTATGATGGCGGAGATACTCAACAAGATGAGTGTCTCGAGTGAAGGTGAGATTCTCGATTCCCTGGAAAAGGTCAATCCTGACCTGGTGGGGGAGATCAGAAACCTGATGTTTACCTTTGATGACATCTTCAGGCTGGACAGCAAGAGTATGAGGGAACTGGTACAGGAGATTGGGGGAGAGGATTGGGCGCGTGCCCTGAAGATAGTCGACAAGGAGATGAGAGAGATCGTCTTTCGATCCATGTCGAAGCGTGGAGCCGATATGTTGAGAGAAGATCTGGAACTGATGCCTCCCATCAGACTGTCAGAGGTGGAACAGAGCCAGAAAAAGATCATAGAGGGGGTCAAAAAACTGGAGGCTGAAGGGAAAATAGTGATCAGCAGAGGGGGTGAACAGGAGGATGCGCTTGTCTAACAGGATTATCAAGGCTCAGGCGATAGAGCTGAAAGATACCGTAGTGGAATACCCTGTCAAATTTGTCAGGTCTGATTTTGGAATCAAGAATTTCAACGAACAGACCAGGGTGCTCCATCGTGTTGAAGAGGTAGAGGCGTGTGATCCGGTTAGAGTCGCCTTGGAAAGCGCACGGGAAGAAATCAGTCGTGAGAAGATGCGACTGTCCTCTGCACTGCAATCTGCTGAAAAAATGATAAAGGAATTGCAACGGTTGAAAGAGGATATCGTAAGAGATTCGGAGAAATGGATTATTGACCTTATCTTCGCCGTCACGGAAAAGATCATACACAAGGAGACGACAACCAACCGGGATGTCGTGGCCGCTGTCTTGAAAGATGCCGTGGTTGGTATGCGGAACCAGGAGGATATCAAGGTCAGGATGAGCCCTCTGGATTGCCAGTACATGCGAGAGATACATCCTCAATTCTTCAATGAACTGAATGGGGTGGAAATCATGTCTATAGAAGAGGATGATGAAATTATGCGCGGAGGGGTTGTGATAGAAACGCGCTCCGGGGGAATCGACGCCCGGCTGGATCAACAGTTGAACAACTTACGAGAGGAGTTGTCTAACAAGTAATGTATCAGGTTGCCCGGGATAGATATTATAAGATCATGGAAGAAGCCGACCCGCTCAGGGCCTATGGGAAGGTAACCGAAGTGACAGGCCTTTTAGTGGAAGGGTATAACCCGGGAACATCGATAGGAGAGATGTGCCGGATTTGTGTGGATGGCACAAACAGGCACATTGCCGCGGAGGTTGTGGGGTTCAGAGACGGCAAGGTCCTCCTGATGCCGCTCGATGGTCTTGAGGGCATTGGCCCGGGGTGTAAGATATTTTCCTCCGGTAAGAGGGCACAGGTACAGGTTGGAAATGGTCTTCTGGGCAGAGTCATCGATGGTCTCGGTAATCCTTTTGATGATAAGGGGAAGATAGAGACGCAGGACGAATATCCCATTTATGCCGATCCCATCAATCCCCTTAAGAGGGGCCGGATACGGGAGAGAATGGATCTTGGGGTCAGGGTTATCAACGGTCTATTCAGCTGTGGAAAGGGACAGAGGATGGGGGTGTTTGCAGGCTCCGGGGTTGGCAAGAGCTTTCTCCTCGGCATGATTGCCAAGAATACCCAGGCCGACATTAATGTGATCGGTCTCATAGGGGAGCGGGGGCGGGAGGTTCGTGAGTTTATAGAGACCAACCTTGGCGAGGAGGGATTGGCAAAATCCGTCCTTGTCGTGGCGACCTCCGATAGCCATCCCCTCATACGGCTGCGGGCGGCATATGTCGCAACATCCATATCCGAATATTTCAGGGACCAGGGGATGGATGTGCTCCTCATGGTCGATTCACTGACACGGTTTGCCATGGCGCAAAGAGAGGTCGGCCTGTTCATCGGAGAGCCCCCAACTACGAAAGGCTATCCACCATCGGTTTTTAGTATGTTACCGAAATTGGCGGAAAGAGCGGGAAAAATAGAAAACAGTGGAAGCATAACGGGCCTGTATACGGTTCTTGTGGAGGGGGATGATTTTAATGAACCGATTGCGGATGCCGCTCGATCCATTCTGGACGGTCATATCTCTCTTTCCCGTGAGCTGGCTTCCCGGAACCATTATCCGGCTGTGGATGTCCTGAATAGTATCAGCAGGGTAATGCTTGATATCGTTGATGAAAAGCACAAAAAAATGGCAAATGAGGTCCTCAATATTTTGGCAACTTATAAAAAGGCCGAAGATCTGATCAACATAGGCGCGTATGTAAAAGGAAGCAATCCGAGGATAGACA
>CAZOHQ010000125.1:0-1438 GCA_964579455.1 uncultured Syntrophaceae bacterium
TCTGTCCTCATGCAATCATCCCAATGATGACAATATGTTCCTGTATTATGAAAATGTGGGCAGCGATAATATGCACCTGCATTTGATACGGATCATTTCGGAGATGGGCACGGTGCATTTAAAAGAGGAAATGGTCTTTTAATGTAGGGTGGAGCATAAGGGTCGCGCCTTTACAAATCACAAATAGCTTGTGATACCTCCTGGAAGCGGTATCGTCCTGGTCGTGGCAAGACCTTTGCCTATAGAATATCCTGGTGCTGTTTACCATGTTACGATGCGTGGCAATAACTGCGCCGATGTAAAACCGTTACTATGGGTCATTTTGCCATTAAATGAACGGATATTTGAAAATATTCGATTTTATTGGAAACATTGCCCTGTTTTTAAGGTCCCGTCACCCATGCACCAGATCAAAAGAAAAGGGGTTAACTGTTTCCAGCTAACCCTTTTTTGTTTTCATGGTGCCGAAGCCCGGACTTGAACCGGGACGGCCGTGAGCCACTACCCCCTCAAGATAGCGTGTCTACCATATTCCACCACTTCGGCATTTTGTGGGAATCTAATTTTTTTCTGTGTTTCTGTCAATACAAAAATCAATCGGCCTTCTCGTTAACCGGCTCAGGTACAGGGGCCGCACCATCAGATACGGGGTTTTCTCCCTGGTCTATCGGTATAGTTTGTTCGACTCCGGGCGCGGATGAGCCATCCATTATGGAACTGCTCTTATTGATTGAAGAATAAGCCAACCAAAGAGATGTCAGCATAAAGAATATCGCTACAAAGGTGGTCATCTTTCCGAGGAATGTTCCCGGACCACCGCTTCCGAAGACCGTCTGACTGGAGCCGCCGAACGCCGCCCCCATGTCCGCTCCCTTACCGGTTTGCAGAAGCACGATTAAAATCATCGCTATACATATTATTACGTGAAAACTCACTATGGCTGCATGCAATTTTAGTTGGTCTCCTTATCTCTCTAAAATCTTGATGATGCCCTCGAAAGAATTGATGTCCAGGGCAGCCCCTCCCACCAACGCGCCGTTAATATCGGGCTGGTCCATCAAGCTGCTTGTGTTTTCAGGATTAACGCTGCCCCCATACATGATTACTATTTCCGAGGCATGAGCATACT
The DNA here is from genome assembly GCA_964579455.1 of uncultured Syntrophaceae bacterium. Classification (GTDB taxonomy): domain Bacteria; phylum Desulfobacterota; class Syntrophia; order Syntrophales; family UBA2210; genus UBA2210. The sequence goes on from CAZOHQ010000125.1 coordinate 1,130, forward strand.
CAAGGTCAGCAGCTATCGTTTCCCTGATGAACCTGTGTACTTCCTGTGCCTCGGGGGGAGTTGCTGTCTTTCCCGTACCGATCGCCCAGACGGGTTCATACGCAAAAGTAAGCTGCCTTATATCATCAGAAGTTATATTATTCAATCCCTCTTTTATCTGTTTTTTAATAACCTCGAATGTCGTTCCCGATTCCCGTTCCTCCAGGGTTTCTCCTATGCAAAATATGGGCTTCAGACCGGATTTCAGTGCCGCATGTATCTTTCTGTTCAGCATCGCGTCGGTTTCGCCGAACAAGGTGCGCCGTTCCG
>CAZOHQ010000125.1:1556-6340 GCA_964579455.1 uncultured Syntrophaceae bacterium
ACTTCAGCTACGGGATGCAGCGCCGTAAAGGGGGGTGCTATAACAATATCCACAACGCCGGGTTCGGGAAACCCTTTTTTCAACTGTTTCGCAAACTCGACCGCCTCGGGGATGGTTTTGTGCATCTTCCAGTTCGCGGCTATAATGGGTCGTATCATGATATCCGTCCTCCAGGGTCCGAATCGGCTATAACCTTTCCCCTATATAGATGGCAAGGTCTCTCATCCTGCACGCGTAACCGCTTTCATTATCATACCACGAGAAGACCTTGACGAGATTGTTGCCGATAACCTTCGTCAGGGGCGCGTCCACTATGGATGAATGAGAATCGCTGGTAAAATCGATGGAGACCAGTTCTTCCTCGCAGAATGCCATGATTCCTTTGAGCTTTCCTTCAGATGCGGATTTCAGGGCGGAGTTTACCTCGTCCACGGTTACCGTTTTTTCAACCTCGACCGTCAGATCCACGAGGGAAACATTCGGCGTCGGTACCCGCAGCGCCAGGCCGTCCAGTTTCCCCTGAAGAGAAGGGATCACTTCGGCCACTGCCTTTGCCGCTCCCGTGGATGTCGGAACTATGGACATGGCGGCGGCCCTGCCCCTTCTCAGGTCCTTGTGCGAGCCGTCGAGGAGCCGCTGATCCATCGTGTATGAATGTATGGTCGTCATGAGCCCTTTTATAATGGAGAAGTTGTCCTGTATTACCATGGCAACCGGGGCAAGACAGTTTGTCGTGCAGGATGCGTTAGATATGACGTCATGCTTCGCAGGATCATATGTCTCTTCGTTCACACCCATGACAAATGTGCCGTCAATGCCCTTTCCGGGTGCAGCTAGGATGACTTTTTTCGCACCGGCCCTGATGTGCGCGCCCGCTTCATCCTTTGTCCGAAATTTTCCCGTAGATTCCATGACGACATCAATGTTCATCTCCTTCCATGGAAGATCCGCCATGTCACCGGTTACGTTTGTCACTTGTATCTTTTTGCCTCCAACGACGAGAAACTCTCCGTCCGCTGTAACATCTGCCTTGATTTTGCCATGAACGGAATCATACTTCAGGAGATGCAGAAGGGTTTGCGCGTCCGCCCTCGTATTAACAGCGACAATCTCAATGTCGTCTCTTTCGAGGCAGGCCCTTACGAGAAATCTGCCTATCCGTCCAAAACCGTTTATAGCGACCTTTACACTCATGATGAACCTCCGATCAGTAGATACATTTTTCTCAAACCCGCCCTCCTCCAAGCAGGGCAAGCGGATTCTATATGGACACAGTGAGTTAGTCAATATTTTTTGTGTGTCGTCCTGCTGCACGTCGGACTTGACAGGGGAAATAATCATTTATAGAATGAGTCAAAATGAAAATGATTGTCGGGAATTATGAATACGTTTGTCAAAACAATATCTTGTATAATTCTTGTTATTTCCCTTGTCTTTTCGATTTCTGCAAAGGGGGAAGGGGGAGAAATGGACAATGTAAGAAAAGCTGTTATAGCGGGTACCTGGTATCCGGGAGATTCGGCGCGACTGAAAGCGGATATAGAACAATACCTCAGTAGTGCGCGGGTGGCTGATATTGACGGGAAGGTGATAGGCATTGTCGCTCCTCATGCCGGGTATGTATATTCGGGACAGGTTGCCGCTCATGCCTACAAGGCCGCGCAGGGAAATACGTTCGACGCGGTGATTTTGATAGGACCCAGTCACCGAGCCGCTTTCCGGGGGGCTTCCATATATAGTGGGGCGGGATATGAGACCCCGCTGGGTGTTATGCCTGTTGATTCAACCCTGGCCGGGGAGATAGCGTCACACAGCAATGGCATGGTATCACTTGTTTCCGATGACCGTTCACCGGAAAATTCTCTTGAGATCCAGGTCCCGTTCCTGCAGGTGAGCTTCGGTAATATTCCCTGTGTTCCCATCTTGATGGGGACACAGGACATGGCTACCAGCAGGGTTTTGGCCGATGCGATTATACAAGCCGTTGGAGACAAGAGCGTACTGGTTATTGCCAGTTCCGATTTCTCTCATTATCATAGTTACGATACGGCAGTCGAAATGGACTCGGCGGCGCTTGGATATATTGAAAAGATGAGTGAAGAGGGGTTCCTGCGGAGCATTGAGAGAGGAAAATGCGAGGCGTGCGGCGCCGGGGCTGTTATCGTGACTATGATGGTCGCCAGGGCGATGGGAGCTGACAGGGGCAAGGTGCTCGAATATATGAATTCCGGTGATGTCACCGGAGACAAAAGCGGAGTCGTGGGATATGCCGCCGTTGTTTTTTACGAAGATACTGAGGACAGTATGAAAGAGCAAGAAATTGCCGGTGATGAACTGACAAAACAGGAAAAGGAACTGCTGCTCAGCATAGCGAGGAAGAGTATCGAATCAGGGTTTACCGGAGGAGAAACTCCCCGTTTTACAATAGAGTCCGGTACCTTGCAGAAGAAAATGGGTGCCTTTGTCACACTCAAAAAGCAGGGCCGGTTGCGGGGGTGTATCGGGCTTATCGAGGGCACGAAGCCCCTGTATGAAACCGTTGAAAAAATGGCGCAGGCGGCGGCCTTCGAGGATCCGCGGTTCCGTCCCGTCCGGAAGGATGAACTTGGGGGGCTGGATATAGAGATATCGGCATTGACACCCTTGCGACAGATAGAGGATATCGGTGAGATTGAGGTGGGAAAGCATGGAATCTACATTGTAAAGGGATACCATTCGGGATTGCTGTTACCACAGGTTGCCACGGAATATAACTGGGACAGGGATACATTCCTGAGAGAGACCTGCGCCAAGGCGAATCTGCCGCCGGATGCGTGGAAGGATACTGACACCAAGATATATATTTTTTCGGCAAGCGTTTTTGGTGAAGAGTAACTCATCCGTACATCCCAACCCGCCGGGACTGGTCCGATGTTTCCTCTTCACACAGGGTTTCTGAGAGACGGGAAAAGCTGCAATCTCAGCGGTGTCCCGTAGTCAGTGTAATTGCCTCATCGTATTACTTCTTTTTTCTGTTTTTCCTTGACATATTGTTCCTATTCCTCTATTAAGTCGCCGTTTGAAAAACACTATTAATTTATTTACGAGGTTAGTCATGAACGAGGATTTGCCATTACAACGGCACGTCGTTTCGATATGCTGGCTGGCATTCATTATCGGAACGGCTGTGCTTTCTCTTATTCCAGGAATATTTTATAACTTCAGTCACTCTCAACCGTCAATCAGCAACTCGGCACATTCAGCAACTGTCTCTCGACCATCAGAAAATATTTCACCCCAACCCGTGGTGCCCGAAAAACCCGAGCCTCGGTTCCATTCGATCATACAAGAGGCGTCTGACCTCTATCAGGTCGATCCGGAACTCATACGGGCTATTATTATGGCGGAGTCAAGCAACAACCCCAAGGCCATCTCCAAGAAGGGCGCACGCGGACTTATGCAGCTCATGCCCGCAACGGCAAAAGCCCTTGGGGTGAAAGACAGCTTTGATCCCGAACATAACATACATGGTGGTGTCAGGTACTTTAGACAACTGCTCGACAGATTCGATGGGAACACCAGGATGGCCCTCGCGGCATATAATGCCGGGAGCAGGAAGGTCAGGCAGTATAATGGAATACCACCGTTCAAGACCACACGCTACTATATCAAGAGGGTATTCTCCTATTACAATCGTTATAAGGCTGAGTTGGAAAGCGCCTGATTGTTTCCGGAACAACTCATGCAGGCTGCACTCTTGTCTCTTAGCTACTTTCCGGTAAAATTGGGTCTTCTCTTCTCCGAAAAGGCGGTAACCGCCTCCATCAGGTCGTCAGAAGGAACAACATTCGCGCTGATAGAGGCAACATATTTGAGGCCTTCATTGACCGACTTGCCGACCCCGTAATTCAACACTTCCTTGGAGGCCTGCACCGCCAGTGGGGATTGTCCGGCAATCTCCATAGCCATCTCCTCCGCCCCCTTCATAAGCTTCTCGTAGTCCCCGTAAATCTCGTTGACCAGCAGGATTTCCTTAGCCCGGGCTGCGGTAATGTTTTTCGCACTGTAGGCAAGCTCTCTGGCGAGACCCTGCCCCACTATCAGCGGTATTCTTTGCAGCGAACCAAGATCGGCTACGAAACCGACAGCGGCCTCTCTCAGTGAAAAGATAGCGTCCTCCGAACATATCCTGATGTCGCACGCCGTCGCCATATCGAGTCCGGCGCCCACACAGTACCCGTGAATAGCGGCTATGACCGGTTTACGGCATCGCTCGATACAGGTCATGGTTTCCTGCAAGTCATATATTTTGTGAAGGAGGTTCCACTTGGTCCCACCCGTTTGATTGCCATTCAGGATCTCCGGCACAGCCTCCATCATGCCTATAAGGTCGATGCCCGTGGTAAAGCAAGAGCCCTTGCCACTTATGACAACTACTCTGATCTCCGGATCCTTATCGAGATCATCAAATATCGGCATGGCTTCCCGCCAGGCAGGCAGATTCATGGCGTTCTTTTTCTCGGGTCGGTTGAGATATACCCACGCAACGGGCGGCTTCTTTTCCACTAGATAATATTCATGGTTCTCCATACCTGCTCCCCTCTTATCAGTTTCGAAAACCTTCAACTATTCACTCCCGCCGCCCAACACCGCGTAAAGCCTCACCTGGTTGGCAAGCCTTGCCAGGCGGAGCGAAATGAACCCCTGCTGTGCCGCATAGAGGAATCGTTGCGCGTCAAGGACGCCCAGATAGCTGTCAATCCCATTTATATAGCGTTCATTTGAGAGGCGATAGGTCTCCCCTA
>CAZOHQ010000126.1:0-6331 GCA_964579455.1 uncultured Syntrophaceae bacterium
CAAATTTTTCTTCAATCCCTTTAAGCTCCTCGTTATCCATACCACCGAACCGGTCGATAACGTACTGAGTAGTGGCGGTCACTTTCACATCGTTCGGATACAGATCAACCCCCAAATTCACCAAGGATTCCATCTTTTCTTTTCTCTTCCTCAACAACTCACTCTTCTCATCCATTAGACAACTCCTTAAACATAAAACAATCCTAACTATATCCTTTTCCATATTTAGTCAAGGGTTTAGAAAAAGGATTGACAAAAAAACTCTATAATAATAGCATACTGGCTTATATGAGAATGGACGATATGTACAGATAAAGATGAAATGATTGCCGCGCTGCCTGCGGTATCATCAGGAAAGAAGAAGGCTCTAGATAGTGAAGGGTAACATAAGCAGGAAAAGGGCTCTCGAGATTATCAGCCGATTCCACGATTCGAAGGTGCTGATAGTCGGAGATATTATGGTCGACCAGTTTATCTGGGGAAAGGTGTCCCGCATCTCACCGGAAGCTCCGGTACCAGTGGTAAGGGTAACATCTGAAAATCTCCTCTTGGGCGGTTGTGCCAATGTGCTGAACAACGTTTTCTCCATGGGCGGGAAAGTCGCCGTCTCCGGCATTGTCGGGTCGGACGACATGGGTAGATGGCTGATAGGTAAGCTGAGAGAGATGGAGATAGATACAGCAGGAGTCATCGTAGAGCATGAACGCCCAACCATATTAAAAACAAGGATCATCGCGCACAACCAGCAGGTGGTGAGGTTTGACAGAGAAGACCAAAACCCTGTTGCCCGGAGCAGTCTCCAGGGGATACTGGAGTACATAGAATCGATAAAGGACGATCTGGGTGCAGTGATTATCTCGGATTACAACAAGGGAGTCTTTTCAAAAGAACTCATCAAGAGAATAAGAGAAATAACCTCGGAAATGGGGATAATCCTGTGTATCGATCCCAAACAGAGCGATTTCTCCCTCTACCGCGGGTGCGACCTGATAACACCCAATCACCAGGAAACGGAGCGTGCTCTCGGGATGGAACTTGAGCACAGTGATGATATTACAAAAGGAGGCAAGACTCTCATCAGGGAATTCGACTTCGGGGCCGTCCTGATTACGAGAGGTGAGGAGGGAATGAGCCTCTTCGAAAATGACGGCGGGGTCACGCATATTCCCACTGTCGCCAGAGAAGTTTTCGACGTAACAGGCGCAGGCGACACGGTAATAGGGGTATTTGCTCTCTGCGTTGCGGCGGGGGCAACATTTAAAGAGGCCTCCGTTCTGGCCAACCATGCAGCCGGCATTGCTGTTGGCAAGGTGGGTACGGCTCCGGTCTATCAGGATGAATTGAAAAAAGCGCTATGAGCAAACCAACCCTTCCCGAACCGGTCAAAATAATATCCAGCATATTTTCCGGGAACAGGGATCTACTGAATGAAGCTATAACAGCCCTGTCGGAGAGATTTGGGGAAATCGATTATATAAGCGCCTTGAAACCCTTTGAATACACCGATTACTATAGGAGAGAATTGGGGCCTTCCCTTTTTAGACGTTTTATCTCTTTTGAAACCCTCGTTCCCCCCGAAACGCTTCCCGACATAAAACTGTCCACAAACAAAATGGAAGATACATTCACGAAAGACGGAAACAGACTTGTCAATATAGATCCGGGGTACATATCCCAGGCCCATCTCATTCTTGCCACGGGGAAGGCCTACACGCACCGCCCCCATATCAGGGGGGGAATATATGCCGATCTGACACTCATATTCACAAACCATACCTTCAGGAGACTCGAATGGACCTACCCTGACTATTCAGATGAGAACACGATAACCATGTTCAACAATATAAGAGAGAGATATGCTGCGCAACTGGCTGAGAAAAGGGTGCAAAAAAGCATCTAATCCCGACTCATCGGGACAAACACATCATAAACAGGATACCATATTGTCCTGTCCGACTGAGGAGAAGAACCTATGATAAGAAGCATGACAGGCTATGGAAGTGCTGAGGCTGTTTTTGCGGGAAAGAAACTGATCGTTGAAATCAAATCCCTTAATCACAAAAACCTTGAAAGCAGCATACGACTGCCTGCCTTCCTCACCCCTCTTGAAATGAATATCAAGAAACGGGTGGGAGAACGGATTTCAAGAGGAAGAATCGAGGTAACTATCAGGATAGATTCAGATCCCGGTACAAATGGTGGAGATACACTAGAGGCGAATCTTCCCCTCATCAGCAACTATTATTCCATGCTGACCGATCTGAAGGAAAAGTTCAATCTCAGGGATCCGATAACCTTGGATATGCTCGTCAAACTGAAGGGCAGTGTCTCTGTTTCCGAAGTGGAGATCGACCCTGAAGAGGCACGGGACACCATAAGCAGAGCACTGGACGATTCCATCGATTCTCTTATATCTATGCAGGATGCTGAAGGAAGGATCTTACACGAGGATTTCGTGGCCCGTATCGACACAATCAAAAACTACATAAAAGAATTAAAAACAAGGATTCCTCAGATGGTCACGCATTATCAGGAAAGACTTTCGGGAAGGGTCCGGGAACTGACAGGCGGCATGGAGTACGATGAATCAAGATTAATCCAGGAAATCGCAATAATGACTGAAAAGAGCGACATAACCGAAGAGATCGTTCGTTTTGAAAGCCATATAAAACAGTTTGGCGATATGCTGAACAGCGATATCGCCATAGGCAGGAAGATGGATTTCCTTTTTCAGGAGATGCACAGGGAAATAAATACGATAGGTTCTAAAAGCAGCGATCTTGCGATATCCGGCAATGTAATAGAAATAAAGACGGAGCTTGCAAAGCTCAGAGAACAGGTGCAGAATATTGAGTAACATGCCGTTTCTAGTTTCGAATGAGAGTAAGAATACGACAGCGCAACCATCAGGATTTGGATATCATGAAACATACAGACACACAGGGACTCCTTATTGTCATTTCCGCTCCTTCAGGCGCCGGTAAAACCACTATATGCAAGGGACTCATGGATGGATTCCCCGATCTGCGTTTTTCCGTGTCCTGCACCACGCGTCCTCCACGGCAAGGTGAAAGAGACGGGGAAGATTACCATTTTATATCCATAACAGATTTCAAAAGAAGGATTGAAAAGGGCGAATTTGTAGAGTGGGAAGAGATCTACGGTCATTTTTACGGCACATCGAAAAAAGACATAGAAGCCCTGATCCAAAGGGGTAATGACATCATACTGGATATCGACATTAAAGGAGCCCGAAATGTAAAGGCAAAATATCCAGGAGGTGTGTTTGTCTTCGTCATGCCTCCATCCGCAGAAATTCTAAGGGAGCGATTGAAAAAACGCGGCTCCGAGACCGATGATATTATTGAGATGCGTTTCGCCAGGGCGATGGAGGAGATACGGGAAAATGAATGGTATGATTATGTGATATTTAATGATATAATAAGCGATTCTGTTAAAGTAATGCGATCTGTATATATGGCGGAGAAGAACAGGAGGTCCCGGCTGCAAGCCAGGATAGACGATTTTTATTGAATTGAACAGCGAGTGCTAACACCGCTGCTTGCGGAGGGGTTAGCGAGTGAACAATAAATAAACATTTTCCTTAACAATCGGAGATTCCCCGCAACTTGTTACGGGGAGCTTCAACAACCGGAGGTATATAACGCATGGCAAGAGTTACCGTAGAGGATTCTCTGGAGAAAGCAAAAAACAGGTTCGCGCTGACACACCTCACTACACAAAGGGCAAAGCAGCTACTCAGGGGATCGAAACCCCTCAGCACAAAGAAAGACAATCGGGAAATCGTTACCGCCTTGAGAGAAATAGCGGAAGAGAGGGTGAGATACGCTCATCCTGAGGTTCTCGATGCACGGACAGCAGATGTCGAAGTAGCTGAACTCACAGAGGATACAAATGTGATCGAAGATGCAAACGCCGAATAAATACTGCCGCGATAAACTGATATTCGCCCTCGATCTGGGAGAAGATATCGGCGAAGCCATACGGTGGGTCGATCTTTTAAAGGATCATGTAGGAATGTTTAAGGTAGGAAAAGAAGCGTTCACCCGTTTCGGCACCCCTATTGTCTCAAGTATATTGGAGAGGGGGGGGGATGTCTTCCTCGATCTGAAGTTTCATGACATTCCGAACACCGTCGCAAAGGCCGCCGAGGCCGCGGTAAAACTGGGGATTTCCATGTTCAACATACACGCGCTCGGGGGAAGGGTGATGATGGAGCGGGCTGTCGATTCTGTCAATACTACCGCGAGAGTCATGGGTATTGATCCTCCCGTGTTGCTTGCGGTAACTGTCCTTACAAGTTTGGATGATTCTGATCTGGAAGAGATCGGATTCGGATGCTCTACCAGAGAACTCGTTCTGAGACTGGCAGTCTCAGCCCGGAACGCGGGCGTCTCCGGAGTTGTGGCATCCCCCCAGGATATACCCCCCATACGAGAGGCATGTGGAAAAGACTTTATCATCGTTACCCCCGGTATACGATTGGACAATAACGTGACGGGCGACGATCAGAAAAGAGTATTGACTCCAAGGGATGCCATCTCAACGGGAGCGGATTACATCGTCGTGGGTAGGCCTATAAGACTGGCTGATGATCCTGCAGCTGCAGCGGACAGGATTAGCGAGGAAATCTCCAAGGGACTCGCGTGATAGGAAAATCAGGGCGTCCATCACCCAAAGCCCTGCTGTTTCAATCCCCAGCTTCCCGATCAGAGGAAATACCATGCAGGCAATCTATGGGGTTCATCCGGTTGCAGAGGCCCTGAGAAACGGTGGAACAATAGAAAAGATTGTCCTGCTCAAAGAGGGGAAGCAGGGCGGCATCCGGGAAATTCTGAAAATTGCGACCCAGCGGGGGATACCAGTAGATTACAGAGACAGGGAATACCTGAATGTCACCGCCGGCACCAGACAGCATCAGGGCGTTATCTGTATATATGAGGAATACCGGTATGTCGGCATAGAGACTGTTCTGACCGATTGCAAATCCCGAGAAAGCTCTCTAATCCTGATACTTGACAGCATTACGGATCCTCAGAACCTCGGTTCACTTATACGAACAGCCCTCTGTTTTGGCGCGAACGGTCTTGTGATCCCGGGAGATCGAGCGGCATCGGTCACCCCTGCTGTTATCAAAGCTTCGGCGGGGGCGGCCCTGCACCTTCCGATTGTCATGGTGGTAAACTTATCGAGGACAATCGACCGACTAAAAGAAGAGGGGTTCTGGATATATGGCGCCGATGTCGGCAGCGGGGGAAACCTTCACAATACCGATTACAGCGGTCACGCAGGTCTCGTAATGGGGAGTGAGGGGAAAGGGATACGACCACTGGTCAAGAAAAAGTGTGATTTTCTGATATCCATACCCATGACGGACACCATCGACTCTCTGAATGTATCCGTAGCCGGAGGTATTATTCTATACGAGATGACTCTCAATCGAAACACACCAAAGGTGAAAAGGGGGTAACCATGCCTGTATATCTGTGGGAGGGTACGACCAAGAAGGGGGAAACCAAAAAGGGTGAAATGGAGGCCCCCGATGAAAGTGCCGTAAGAATCCAGTTGCGCCGTCAGCGCATCAGGCCCGGAAATATCAAGAAAAAGCCCAAAGATCTTTTTGAAAACATCCCCTTTCTCAAACAAAAGGTCAAGGAAAAGGATGTTGTGGTATTCGCACGCCAGTTCGCTACGATGATCAATGCCGGACTCCCCATCATCCAATGCCTGGACCTGCTGGGTGAAGAGGAGCAAAACAAGACGTTTGCAAAGATTATTAAATCTATAAAAGAAGACATCGAGGGAGGAAGCTCTCTCTCGGACACCCTGGAGAAATACCCGGACATATTTGACAATCTCTTTACAAATCTGATCGCTGCCGGTGAGGCAGGCGGAATCCTGGACGTCATTCTCAACCGTCTGTCTGCATATATGGAAAAGGCGATGGAACTGAAAAGAAAGGTCAAGGGAGCCATGACCTACCCGATCGTCGTCCTCGTGGTTGCCTTTGCGGTTGTTATTCTGCTCCTGTACAAGGTAGTCCCCGTCTTTGAGGATATGTTTTCAAACATGGGATCGGCACTGCCGGGCCCTACCCAGTTTCTCGTTGATATGAGCCGCTTCGTTCAGAACAATATATTATACATATTAGGTTTTATGGTTTTGGCCGTATTTATCTTCAGAAAATATTACAAGACTGAAGGCGGAAGACTCCGGATAGACCGTACGACACTCAAACTGCCGGTCTTCGGCATGCTGCTCAAAAAGGTTGCCGTGGCAAAATTCTCAAGAACCCTTTCCACCATGATGA
>CAZOHQ010000127.1:0-6272 GCA_964579455.1 uncultured Syntrophaceae bacterium
TGGCTCGGGAGGTCGCGCAGGGGGTGACGGACATAGAGAACGCGGAGGTGATCCTGAAAAAGGCGAAAGACGCGTCTCTTGAAGATCTTCTCGGTTGTGACGGGCTTGCGATCGGGACCCCGGAAAATTTCGGGTACATGTCAGGTGCCGTCAAGGATTATTTTGACCGCACCTTTTATCCCTCAGAGGGCAAGGTTTTCAGAAAACCTTTTGTTGTTTTTATCAGCGCGGGCAACGATGGAACAGGAGCCCTGAACAGCATTGAGCGCATCGCCCTCGGGTATCAGTTCAAGAAGGTCTACGATCCTGTAATAGCGAGGGATTCAAAGGGAGGAGTTACCGTCGAGATTCTCGCTCAGTGCAGGGAACTGGGCCAGACGATAGCCGGAGGCTGTGAGGCAGGGATATATTAGTCAAAGGTTCACAGGCTTGGCAGGGAGAAGCTGACCTCAGTTGTACGGAGTAATTGAAGAAGGGCTACAGTCTTCCCTCCACATCTTTTAATCTTGAATCTTTATGATCGATTCAAGGTAATCATCCGGTTTCTCGTATCCGAGGAGCAGAAGAATAGTTGCAGCGATGTTGCCGAGCCCCGGATCAGGGATTCCTGAAAGTTCGTAGCGGCCGGTATCGGGGCCATGGATAATGAACGGTACCGGATTGAGCGTGTGACTCGTTTGCGGTTTGTACTGCCCACCCGGTCCCGTGATAGGTTTCCCCGTCTTTTTGTCCACGGCTATCATCTGCTCGCAGTTTCCGTGGTCGGCGGTTATTACGACTGTGCCGCCGAGCTCGTCTACCGCTTTAATCAGTCTGCCTACCGCCCGGTCAACGGCATCGACGGCCTTCACTGCCGCAGTGAGTGATCCTGTGTGCCCCACCATATCCCCATTCGGAAAATTCAGACGGAGGAATTTGTATGTACCGGATTGAAGAGCCGATATTGTCTGCGATGCTATTTCATCTGCCTTCATCTCCGGTGCCTGGTCAAATTGCACTCGATCGGATTCGATTTTTACCCACTCCTCAAGCTTCTCGTTAAACTTGGCGGAATTGTTCCCGTTCCAGAAATAGGTCACATGGCCGAACTTCTGCGTTTCGCTTATGGCGTATTGCGAAACGCCGTTCTCCGCCAGATATTCCGACAGCGTGCGGTCGATGGCAGGCGGCTCGACGAGATATTCTGGGGGCATCCGCGTATCCGCGTCATATTCGAGTATGCCGGCGTATTTGACATCGGGGCGGTATGTACGTTTAAATCCCTTGAAATCGTCTTCAATAAAAGCGCGACTGATCTCAAGCGCTCGGTCTCCCCGGAAGTTAAACAGAACGACGCCATGACCGTCTTTGATTTGAGCAAGAGGTGTATCCGGATTATCGGGTTCGTGGATAACCCAGTGTGAAAGGTATTGATCGTCAGCGGTTTCTTTGTCGCGTAGAGCACTGATGGCGGTAAAGCAGTCGGGAAATTTCGGGCCAATACCCAAGACGTGGGCATGATAACCCCTCTCAACGATGGACCAGTCGGCCTCGTAACGATCCATGGTGGTCACCATCCTGCCCCCACCGGAGGCAATACAATAGCGGCGTTTCTTGCCCGTCTCCTTGGCCCGGGCGCGCAACGACCAGAGATAGTCTTCCAGTTCGCCAAAATAACGCAGGGCGCTGATGGGGGGCACATCCCGTCCATCCAGGAGGCCGTGCACATATACCTCCTCCACACCTTCCCTGTCGCACTGTCCTATGAGAGAAATAAGCTGGGATATATTACTGTGAACGTTTCCATCTGATATAAGGCCTATGAAATGAATAGGGGCTTTTACTTCCAGTGAATTGGAGATTATACCTTTCCAGGTTTTTCCCTTGAAGATGCTGCCGCTTTCGATAGCATCCTCCACCAGTTTTGCCCCCTGGGCGAAGATCCGGCCTGCCCCCATGGCGTTGTGCCCTACTTCGCTGTTTCCCTGGTCGCTGTCCGAGGGCATACCCACCGCCGTCCCATGCGCCTTGAGACGGGTTGCTATCTTTTCATTTTCCATGAGGTGGCACAAGTTTCGCGGAGCCGCGATGTCGATGGCATTGCCGGGATATCCACTATCTCTTCCACGATACAGACCCATGCCGTCCAAGATGATCAGCAGCAAAGGTCCCTTTGACCCTTCATAATGGGGCAGTCTGGTCAATGTAAAATTCATCGCGCCCTGTTCGATAGTGCAAGGTTGGAGAACTCACAAAGATTAAAGGATTAAGAGGCGTATTTCTTAAGCCTCTTAATCCTTAATCAGTTACATACTATCGTGCCCCTAGCAGCTTCCGGGCAATAACCATTCTCTGGACTTCATTGGTGCCTTCGTATATCTGGCATATTTTAGCGTCACGCATATGTCTTTCAGCGGGATAATCTTTGCAGTATCCATAGCCTCCGAATATCTGAACGCCTTCTACGGCGGCTCTCATGGCCACGTCGGAGGCGTACATCTTTGCCATTGCGGATTCTTTTTCGAAGTTATAGCCGTTATCCTCCATCCAGGCGGCTTTGAGGAGGAGCATCTCCGCCGCGTCCAGCTCGGTGGCCATATCAGCCAGTTTCCACTGGATCGCCTGGAATGAGGTAATCGGCTTTCCGAACTGCACCCTCTCCTTCGCGTATTCGAGTGAATCTTCAAGGACCGCCCTGCCTATGCCGCATGCCTGACATCCGATTCCTATTCTGCCGGCGTTGAGGCCCGCCATCATCTGTTGAAATCCCTCTCCGGGTTTACCCAGGAGATTCCCGGCGGGGACTTCCGCGTCTTCAAAGACCAGCTCCGCCGTTCCGGAGGCGAGTATTCCCATCTTGTCCTCTATGGCGCCGACGGAAAAACCCGGTGTGTTCTCAAGATCCACAATAAGATTCAAAATACCCTTGTAGCCCTTTGCGGTATCTTCGGTTGCTGCCAGGACACAGTACTTTGCCACGTTGCCACTGGTGATAAACTTCTTGACACCATTGACGATGTACTTGTCACCCTTCAGCTCCGCGCGGCACCTGAGAGCAGCGGCGTCGCAACCCGCACCTGCTTCTGTCAGGGCGTAGCATCCTTCGACTTCACCGCCGGCAACAGGCGTCAGAAAGTTTTTCTTCTGCTCATCCGTGCCGAACGTCTTGACGGGGTGTCCATAGAGGGAATTATTCACCGAAGTGATGACTCCGCAGCTCGCGCAGCCCCTCGAAATTTCCATAAGGGCAATAGCATATGTCACGTTGTCCATACCTGCTCCGCCGAAATCCGTCGGAACTGCTACACCCATAAGACCCATCTCGCCGAGCTTTCGACATATGTCGTTGGGATGTTTATGGGTGCGATCCAGCTCTTCCGCTTCCGGTTTGATCTCTTCGTTGACAAACCGTGTAACCATGGCCTTTACCATTTGTTGCTCTTCTTTTAGCGAAAAATTCATATTCTTCTCCTTATAAAGATATTATTCTATATCGGAACCGGTGAACCCGTTTTACTAGGCCCGTACCTGACGATATAGTGTGGCTTTCTCTTATCAAGAAATGCCTTCATCCATTCCTTTTGATCTTGCTTCAAACGAGGCTTTTGACGGGAACAGCATTATAGACTATGCTAAAAATCCAGTCATGTCAACTCCTAACACGTAGGTAAACATGTCGGGATTGCAGAGCCCTATTCCTGAGAACTTTTAAAGCATTGTGTGCTAGGGCTGGATGTTTACCCTATTGCTCTTGAAAAAAGTTCAACAGAAATAAAGTGAATCGGTATGTGCATCTGATTCGTAAATAAATTGCCGAAAAATACGAACAGGCTTCACCTTTACAAGGAGAGATCGAAGTCGATAAATACTCCTTTTGTGCAAAACGAATCAAAGGGAAGCGTAGTCGTGGTGCTCGTGGAAAAACTCCTCTTTTCGGTATTCTTCAACGGAAAGGCAACGTCTATACTGAAAACGATAATGTTCCTGATTGTCCAAGAAAGACACGACAGGGCACTATCAGAGCTGGATAAGGTGTGTTTCAGATTGCTGGAGAGGGGCTATAACCTGATGTATACAAAACGTTCTTGTGTGCATCACAGCGGCTATGAATTTGCCAGAGGGGAAACCATATATATGGTATTGAATCCTTCTGGTCATGCGTAAAACAAAGGCTTATGGAATTCAATGGATTCCCCAAATCAACCCTTTACCTTCACCTGAATGAATGTGAGTTCCGGTTCAATAAACGCAATACCGATTTCTAAACATTGTTGTAAAAGAACTTCAAAAATAAACCGCAACTCTCGCCAGGAAACTAATTCATGAATCATGCCAATTAATGAATTTTAAGTTGCATTCCTATATTATCAATATGATTTCTATATGTTATAAAAGTCTTATCCGGATGGCACTGTATTTCAGAAGAAGCAGATCGACTGACGAGTATGTCATAATGGCCTATCCTCAGGATCACGTTATGTATTTATGCATATAATCAACCGGTTAACTATCCCACACCGATATGACATACCATACGTCACTTTGACGTGGTTACACCGGCCTCAGCGTCACCATGCCTGAGATTTTTACCTTCACCTGAAAGAAATCGGTATTACGGTTCAATAACCATAATACCGATTTCTATACATTGTTATAAAAGAACTTCAGCAATAAACCGTTCTTCTAGTCAAGGGCCTAAAGGTATGCTATAACGGCGCTGCTCAACCAGCCTAACGAGGCTCTTACCTGCCGATATAGTTCGGTCTTCTCTTTTCGAGAAATGCCTTCATCCCCTCTTTCTGATCTTGTGTGCTGAAGCACTGGGCACAGCACTCAACCTCAAGCCTGGTTGCATTATCGAGTGAGAGGTCATATCCGAAGTTGATGGCATGTTTTGCCATCTTGATACCGAATGCCGGCATACTGGCCAGTTTTCGTGCAAATTTCTTGGTTTCTTCCATAAGCTGGTCGAGAGGATATACCCTGTTTGCCAGGCCGATTTCGTATGCCCTCCCGGCGTCAATCTGTACCCCACCCAGAACAAGTTCCTTCGCGCGCCCCATGCCAATCAAGCGGGGGAGCCTTTGGGTGCCGCCCCAGCCAGGGATCAGACCTATCGTGATTTCCGGCTGGCCGAACTTCGCGTTCTCAGCGACAAACCGCATATCGCAGGCCATAGAGATTTCCGTGCCTCCACCAAGTGCGAATCCATTAACCGCCGCTATTGATGGTTTCGGAAGCGTTTCAAGGAGCCTCAGCGTTTCATGTCCCAGTTCCATGAATGCGAGGGCCTCGCGCGGTTCCAGATCCTGCATCTGGGCTATGTCGGCACCGGCCACAAAGGACTTATCGCCGGATCCGGTCAGTATGAGAACCCTGATAGTATCATCATCTTTGCATACCGTAACGGCGTCCTTGAGTTCCAGCATGGTCTCTGCATTCATGGCGTTGAGTGCCTTAGGCCTGTTGAAGGTAATGGTAGCTATCCCCTCTTCCACACTGAAAATAATATTTTTATATTCCATGTTTTCCCTCCTCATTGTTTTCCCTCCTTATTTATTAATTGCCGTAATCGTAGAATCCCCTTCCTGTCTTTTTCCCGAGATATCCGGCGTCCACATATTTTTTCAGCAGAGGGCAGGGACGATATTTCGAATCACCGAAGCCTTTGTGGAGAACGTCCATAATCGCGAGACATGTGTCGAGTCCGATCAGATCCGCCAGCTTGAGTGGTCCCATTGGGTGATTCATTCCGAGCGTCATGATGCTGTCTATCGCCTCCACGGAGCCTACTCCCTCATAGAGCGCGTATACCGCCTCATTGAGCATCGGTATCAGTATGCGGTTTGCGATAAAACCGGGGAAGTCGTTGCATGCGACGGGAACCTTGCCGAACTGTTTTGAAAGGGTTTCCGTAAGATTGAACGTTTCTTCCGATGTCGCAAGACCTTTAATGACTTCAATTAGCTTCATGACCGGTACGGGATTCATGAAATGCATGCCGATTACAAGCTCCGGTCTTTTTGTTACGTTCGCTATTCTTGTGATGGGGATGGAAGATGTATTGGACGCGAGGATTGCCCCCGGTTTGCAGATGTTGTCGAGTCTCCTGAATATTTCAAGTTTCAGCTCTTCTCTTTCTATGGCGGCCTCCACGACAAAATCCGCGTCCTTCATGTCTTCCAGGTCAGTGCTCTTCGTAATCCTGCTGAGGATTTCATCCTTTTTATCGGCTGTGATCTTTTCCTTGGCGACCATCCTGTCGAGATTTTTTGTTATGGCAGTATATCCTC
>CAZOHQ010000128.1:0-6268 GCA_964579455.1 uncultured Syntrophaceae bacterium
GTGGCTCTTTCAGTTTGACTCTCGCTCTGATATAATGACCGTATCTGAACTGAACAGCGAGCGCATTCCCCGTTGCTTGCGACGGGGCTGGCGAGCGAACGGGGAAAATATTTTCTTTAACAGTCGAAGATTCCTCGCAGCTTGCTGCGGGGATCTTCAATAGATTATTGCTATCTTTGACTGAAAGGAGTATCTTTCCACGTACCGGAGTGGCGCTTCCATTTCTGATGATCCTGGTGAGGCTGATAACGAGGTTGGCTTTATCGCGCACTACCCGGGGAGGGTCGCACACCAGTCCTTCAATGGTCAGTCTGTCTTTACCTGCGTGCAGTGTTATGTCATCCCCACTGCGGTGTGGATGAAGGTAGAACTGGATGTTGAGAATGCCGAGCAGGAACAGGGATATGAGCAGACAGAAGGCAACAAGGACTTTACGTCCTGTGATAACTGAGAAAAGCAGCGCCGCAAGTGTTGCCAGGAGTGCCACAAGCGCTGAAGTGCCGGGTACGGGAACAAAGTTTCCGACGGTTATTCACGAGATGAGCGCTATGAGCAGGGGGATTACTGGTCTTCGCATAATAGGTATTCACCACCATTCGGGGGTCGTGGTTCAGGGAAGGGTAGGGGAGTTTTTAACCTCCCGTTCCTTATCTTGGGCGACTACAGTCGCGCCCTACCCAGCCGTAAACCGAAAACCATAACAATATCAGAGGAGATCACTTGAAAAACAGTCAGCAGGAAGAAAAAAAAGTAAAGGCGAGAGTACAGTGGCTGATGTTCTTCAGGCTTGCGACAGTATCATTCCTGTTCGGTGTGGTGACTATTATTCAGTTCAGGATGCCGGACTCGCTACCGCTTCAGTCCATCCGTGCAATATATATCATAGTAGTGATAACATATCTCCTCTCCATTTTGTATGTCTTCCTGTTGAAGGTAATACAAAATATCTCCATAAATGTTTATATCCAGTGTCTTTTCGACACCCTGCTGGTTACTGTTCTTGTGTTTGTTACAGGAGGGATAGAGAGTGTTTACTCTACACTGTACCCTCTGATTATTATATATTCCGTGTTGTTTCTGGGAAAGAGGGGCGGGTTGCTTGTAGCTTCTGTAATCAGCATTATATACGGACTTCTCCTGGACCTTGAGTTCTATGGCGTTATTCACCCGATTTACAGCAGTATGCACCAATACAACGCCGAAGTGGGGCATGTTTTTTTGCGGATATGCATCCACATCATTTCCTTTTATGTCGTGGCCCTGTTGTCGAGTTTCGTCGTTGAGATGGAACGAAAGACAAAGACGCTTCTTTCGGAGAAGGAAAGCGCCTTTGACCAGTTGGATATACTCCATAAGAGTATCATTGAATCCGTGGGGTCCGGGATCATGACCGTGGATCTTGAGAACAGGATCAAGTCTTTTAACCGGGCGGCCGAGGAGATTACCGGAATACCGCTTTCTTATGCCATGGACAGGATTGTTGACGATATCTTACCTGGTTTTTCCGGGGCAATGAACAGTGTAAAAGAAAGGGGAGAGGGTTCCCCGGCGACAAGACGTTTCGAGATCGTATTATCATCAAAGAGGGACCCGACAACGCTGGGATTTTCGATATACCCCCTTATTGATCCGGAGGGGAATGGTATAGGCGGACTGTTCATATTTCAGGAGCTGACATCCATTAAGAAGATGGAGAGAGAGATTGAAAAGAACCGAAAACTGGCGCTTATGGGTGAAATGTCGGCAGCCCTGGCGCATGAACTGAGAAGTCCACTCGCGTCGATCAGTGGTTCCGTAAGACTATTGATGGAAAATCTCAATCTGGAAGATTCGGACAGAAAACTTATGAAGATCATCCTTATGGGAAAAGATCAGTTGGAAAATCTCGTAAGGGACTTTCTCCTGTTTGCCAGATCCGATACACGCAATCGCCGTAAGATAGATGTCGCGGGTATTGTGGACGAAGTCCTTGAATCGGTCCGTTTTTCTCCGGGGTGGAATGGGAAAATTGAGGTTGTAAAGAACCTGTGCGGGCAGAATGAAATATACGGGAATGGCACAGAGATAAAGCAGGCCCTGTGGAATCTCTTTTTAAACGCGCTTCAGGCGATGCCGGATGAAGGGACGCTGGAGATCGAAACAAGACTGGACGTCGATGATGATGATCATTCATTCCTTGAGATATTTGTCAGAGACACCGGTTGCGGGATAGAAGAGAAGTATATGAATAATGTGCTGGAACCTTTCTACACAACGAAGGAAAAAGGCACGGGACTGGGGCTCGCGGTTGTAAACAGAATAGCCGTAAGCCACGGAGGCACATTCAGGATTGAAAGTGAAGCGGGTACGGGAACAACCTGCACAATGCTGCTTCCGGTTGATGGGCAGGGGAAAAATAGCAAAGATGAAGGGTAGGGAAGGTTTTAACCTCCCTTTGCTGTTGCTGTCGGGCGACTAAAGTCACCCCTACCCACTGTGAACAGTGAACCGGTACCGAAAGGAGTTTGTAATGGCCAGAATTCTTATAGTCGACGATGATCAGGGGATGAGAGACTATCTTGAGATCATGCTTTCCAGAGAAGGGTATGATGTAAACACAGCTCCCGGAGGGAAAGAGGCCCTGACCCTCTGCCGGAAACGCAAATTCGATCTTGTTATTACCGACCTGAAGATGTCAGGCATGACAGGGATTGATTTGCTCAAGTCTCTGAAAGACATATCTCCGGAGATCATGACCATTCTGATAACGGGCTATGCCTCCGGAGAGACGGCCCTCGCCGCTATGAAGGAGGGAGCGTATGATTATCTTGAAAAGAACTTCGAGCCGGACGATCTGAAGAAACTTGTAAGGGATGCCCTCCGCAAGAAGGGAGCCAGTGAGGAAGACGCGCAATTCATAAAGGATGTGGAAGATTCGATTTCCTTCGGTAAGATGACGGGGAAGAGCAGGGGTATGCTGAAGGTGTATTCTCTGATCAACAAAATGGCGGACACGATTGCCAATGTTCTTATCCTGGGTGAGAGTGGCACAGGAAAGGAGCTTGTCGCCCGGGCCATACATGAAAAAAGTTCCAGGAACGAGGGTCCCTTTGTTGTCATAAATTGCGGCGGCATACCGGAAAATCTCCTTGAGAGTGAACTGTTCGGTTACATGAGGGGTTCATTCACCGGCGCGTATGCGGATAAGGCGGGCCTTTTTGAGATTGCCCACAAGGGGACAATCTTTCTTGACGAAATAGGCGAGATATCACCTTTCCTGCAGGTCAAGCTTCTCAGGGTGGTGCAGGAAAAGACCTTCAGACGGGTAGGGGGGGCACGGGATATCAGCGTGGATGTGAGGATCATTTCCGCTACAAACCAGAATCTTGAGGAGCTGGTAAAAAGCGGCGATTTTCGGGAAGATCTGTTCTACCGTCTTAATGTCATACCGGTGAAGGTCCCCCCGCTGCGGGAACGCAAAGAGGACATACCCCTTCTTATCAACCACTTCATAGAGAAATATTCCAGTGAATATAATAAGGAAATTAAAAAGATATCCCCATACGCCATGGCGCTGCTTGCGGAGTATCCCTTTCCGGGGAATGTAAGAGAGCTTGAAAATATCATTGAGAGAAGCGTTGCGCTTGAGGCCACTAACATTATCCTGCCGGAAAATCTTGAAATATCTGTGACGGGTGACCCGGCGCTGTCCTCCGGTGGCGATCTCGAGATCCCTGAAGAGGGTATAGACCTGAATGAAGAGGTCGCAAAATTCGAGAGAACCCTGATGAAAAAGGCGCTTCAGAAGGCGGGAGGATCGAAGACAAAGGCCGCAAAACTCCTTAAAGTAAGCCTGGATTCCCTCCGCTACCGGTTTGATAAGCTGGGAATAACAGAAAAAGACTAAAGCCTGATAGGGAGGGCAGGGGAGATCTTACCCTCCCTCCTGAGAAGGTACCCCCTCACATTTCTTCTTAAATCCGTTTCCCCGTGAAAATTACATATGGATGGTGAAAATTGCACGTCTTATGTATGAGTAGGATATGGCGACGCCCGGGTGGAGAAAAGAGTGCCACTGAATAACATTATTTAATATTATATAGTTAAACATAATACAGTGCTAATTACACTGGTGGTTATCAAAGTGGCATACTCGTTGCTTATCCAGTAAGTCAAAGACAACTATTTACAACGTTTTGAATTATCAAAATAATCTATTTAAGGAGGCAGGAAACATGTTAATGAAATTGAACAGAAAAAAAGGACAGAAGGGTTTTACACTGATCGAGCTGATGATCGTCATCGCGATTATCGGTATCTTGGCGGCAATCGCCATCCCGCAGTTCTCGGCGTACAGGTCACGAGGATTCAATGCATCGGCAAACGCGGATGTGAAAAACGCGTACACGGCGGCGCAGGCATACTTTGCGGAAAATCCGACTGGAACGGTTACTCTCCCTCTCTTGCAGGCTACCGGCTTCAAGTCAACTGCTGGTGTGGTGACAACCGTGACAGCGGGGACCTTGTCTACTCTTGTAATCACAGCTGCCCATCCTGACGGAACATTAACGTATTCAGTTGACGCGGATGGTACCATTACGTCATCGTAAAAGAAACGGAGAGGGAAACAATTTAAACTGTTAACCTTATTTACAAACACAATTGCTTAAAGGAAAAGGGGGCTTAATCGCCCCCTTTTCCTTTTTGTCCATTTTTCTATTGCCAGATTCAACTGACATGCTATAGTCAATTCGCTTTTTATCATGATCCTTTTCTCTCGGGTTTGTACTGTTCCTATAACCTTGGAGAAAGGTCTCAGTCTCTAGAATGCCACAGTTTTTGAACGTTGCCGGAATGTTGTGACAGTGAAGATGCATATCAAAGAGAGTGCAATTCTGTAATTATATTTTACCAGAGCCCCTGAAAGGAGCTGCCCGGGAGATACCGGTGCCAGGCCTGCTGTGCAAATTATAATATAACGGAGTAATCACCATGAAGCTGCGGATCAAAATATCGTTGATTATGGCTGCTATCATAATAGCGGTTTTAGGCATTACCGGGATTAGTTATCTTTACTTTCTTGAAAATTCCCTGAGAAATTCCATTTATGACGGGCTGGAAAGCATTACCGACACCTCGTCTCAGATTATCTCAAGATTCCTTGATGATACCCAAAGGGAGGTCCTGTCTGTTGACCTGGCATTGGATACAATGGCACTTGAAGAAAAAAATATTCCGAAGATTGAAGAAAAACTGAGAGAACTGCTTGATATATATCCTAAATTTGGGAATGGTATGTTTCTCCTGGATAGAGACGGGAAGCTCTGGGTTGATTATCCGAGTTATCAGAAGACACGGGGAGTGGACCTGTCTTTTCGACCGTATTTCAAGAGAACCATGAAAGAACAGGAAGGTATTATCGGTGTTCCATACCGATCGGTGAGGACAGGCAATCCGGTCCTCACCTTTACCGCTCTGCTGAGTGGCACCTCTGACCAGGTGTTGGGACTTCTGGGGTGTTCGGTCCAGCTGAATTCTCCTCTGGCTCTGGAGGGTATAATGCAGACGAAAATCGGTCAGTCAGGGTTTGTGTATGTATATGATACGACAAGACTGTTGATTCTCTATCCCACAAACGAGAGAATTTTAAAGAGGGATGTCAAAACGGGATCCAACAAACTGTTCGATGCCGCCATAGCGGGATTTGAGGGGGTTGGCGAGACCGTCGATTACGAAGGGGTGCCCATGCTTGTTTCGTTTAAGCATGTGCCTGGGATAAACTGGATTGTCGCGGCACAGCAAACACAGAGTGAGGCCTTCGCCCCTATCAGGGCTGCCCGTGATCGGATAATTTACGGTATTATTATTGCCGTTCTCATCACTGTTCTTATTGTATCCTTTGCCGTTCGTGGTATAACAGAACCTATATTCAGGCTTCGCAGGGCTACGATGCTGTTCGATCCCGGGAACGCGGCTGGAGAAAACGATTTCCTCAAGGAGTTGGAAGGTATACGGCAGGGTGATGAAATAGGTGATCTTGCCGCTGCCTTCAGGGAGGTATGTGACAGGCTCCATAAGACAATGATATCACTTAGAGATTACGCTATAGACTGGGAGCGCACGTTTAATTCGGTATCGGACGCGATTTTTATACTGGACAAAGAGGACCGGATCATGCGCCTTAATCGTTCTGCCGCGAATCTGAGAAATATGAAGTCAGAGGATGTGATTGGTCAATCGTTTTATAAATTGATGCATGGAATTGACAGGCAGCCTGATTATTACCCGG
>CAZOHQ010000129.1:0-6250 GCA_964579455.1 uncultured Syntrophaceae bacterium
GTCATGATGTTGAGTGTGTCGGCGGAGGTGAGAAGGTGCGCCTTGTCCTTATGCGCGCGAAGCGCCTTTTCGGCGAGCGCTGTCATTTCTCCGTCGGGGTCACTCGCGGAGGGCCTGCCACTCAGAAAGCCGGTTATGCGCTGGCGCATCTCTCCGGCCGCCTTCTCGGTGAAGGTGATTGCCAGGATCTCCGCCGGATCACGAACCTCTCCCAGGAGCTTGAGAAAACGCTTGGTAAGGAGGAGCGTCTTGCCGGACCCCGCGGGGGATTCCACGTGGTGCGACCGGCTCGTGTCGAGCGCGGCGGTTCGATGTCCGTCGTCAATCGGTTT
Source organism: uncultured Syntrophaceae bacterium (assembly GCA_964579455.1). Classification (GTDB taxonomy): domain Bacteria; phylum Desulfobacterota; class Syntrophia; order Syntrophales; family UBA2210; genus UBA2210. The sequence goes on from CAZOHQ010000129.1 coordinate 333, forward strand.
TTTCATCGGTCTCCTCTTGTGTATCGGCATTCTGTCTGCCCAGGACTCCCATCCGGCACAGGGTTATGGCCGGGCACTTTTCGCATGTCTTGTATGGATCGGTTACCTCTGAGACGGGGAAGGGTTCGGGGCGAAAATCACCAGCACCAAGAAGCTCTCCCAGCTTTGCCATGGCCGCTGTCCAGTCTTCCAGGGATGCTTCGATCCCTTTGACCGGAAAGATCCTGATATCGCCGGATGATTTGAGACGGATATATCCTGCCGAAAAGGGAGTGCCCGAATTGATGTAGGGCTCAAGGGCGACAATGCCCCCGCTCAAAAGGGCCAGGAGATAGATGGCAAGCTGAGGGTCTTTCAGACGTGTAACAATGTCTGCAACCGTGGAGGGTGTGCCCGTCTTGTAGTCCCAGAGGAGAACGCCCCCCTCTTCGCTGAAGTCGGCCCGGTCTATCCGTCCCTTCAGTGTGAAGGGGAGCCCTGCAACCGTGAGGTCATCGAACGCGCTTTCCTCCGCGACGCACCGCCACCCTTCCAGCCAGCGTTCCCTTTCATGGTCCAGCCAGTCGGTGAGTATGCCCCCCTCCGGATCACCATCGATCCCGATCCATCGCCTGCGCTCAACCTCCCAGTGTGGCTTATCTGCCACATTGTGCAGTGCATCGTCCACACATGCCGTCAGGAGGCCCAGAGCCTCATCACGTATCAGGTCCATTTTCCGTTCTCTCAACCTCTGCGTGAAGAGAGCCAGTGCCCGGTGAATCCGATTTCCCTTTTCCCTGGGAGAGACATCCGGCTCGATTTCCTCCAGTGTTTCCATCTTCAGGATACCTTCGACAAAGAAGCGGAAGGGGCAGATGATCGCCTTCTGAAACCGGCTTACCGATACGGAACCAGGGATACAGTCAAGGTCTAGAAGCCTTTCTGATGGAGGCTCATATGTGATTTCTTCATGTAATCCTTCGTAGGATGATCGGAGCCATCCGGCCCGCAGCCATGACGGTTCGGGTTCGTTCCAGATGTCGATGGACCGCTTCTCTTCGGTGTCAGGCCAGAAGGGGGAGGGCGCGAGAGGTTTGAGGTCCTCCATCTCTGACCGGAGGAGAGTAATCTCAGGCGAAAGGGCCATCAGGTGGTCGAAGGTTCGCTTCGCGAATTCGTACTGGCTCTTCGCCGTACCACCCTGCACCAGTTTCCTCTCCGTGGAATCGAGGAAGGGGAGGGGCCTCACCGGTTCCGGGAGCGACCGGTCGTCCATGCCGAGGATGTACAGCTTGTCGAAATCGAGGCCGCGCGATTCGATCGTTCCCATGATCTGTATACCGGCATCCTCTGCGGCGCCTATCTGAACCACTTTGCGGGACGCAAGGTGCGTCAGCCATGCCAAAAACTCGTGGCCGTCCATCCGCACCTCGGACAGGTGCCGGTCGATCTCTTCCATGATCTCATACTGACCCCTCCTGTCCACGGTATCCTTTTCATCTGATACGACGGGAAAACCGAGGCGGGCCCACACTTCTCTGAGCTGCCGTGTCCAGAATGAGCCTCTCTTTTTTTCGGATATCTGTGTCGTATGGCAAAAAGAGGAGAGGTGTTCGAGACTCTCAGGCGGGATAAGGCCGTATGTGCGGGAATCTTCCCTCTTCAGTGCCAGAAAGAGCTTTTCAAGCCCGGAGTCGAGGGAAAGTTTCCTCCACGCGATATCGGCCCGCGCAATCTGATGGCGTATACCCTGCCAGCAGCCATAGTAGGGGGAGAAAAAGAGTGAGAGGAGCAGTTCGCGGGGTTGCCCCTCCAGTATGAAGCGCAAGGGGAGGAGGGCCGCCTGCATCAGGTGTGTCTCGAGGAGGGGAATACCCTTTGTCATGTTGAACCACTGGAAGCCGTGGGGTGGTGCCTCGGCCATAACGTCGCTAAGATTCCGCTCCAGTTTCCTGGCGTACCGGTCCATGTCAGGAACGATGACTCCTATGCGGTGCAGGGGTGTCGTCCGGGCGTCCTGTGCAAGACGATGGACCAGGTAGATGACCTCCTGCTCGGGAGGGGGAAGAGTCAGTGCCTCGATATTCTCCGGCCTTCTCTCCGGAGGGAGCACGTATGCAAGATCAGATTGTTCCTCAAGCATCAAAAACAGCTCGCGCTCCAGAGGGGCGGGTGATTCAAAACCGGCCAGCGAGATTTTCTCCGGAAGGGCAATTCTTCCTGCGGATATGCCCTGCCGTATAAGAGCGGGGTAACTGGACGGATGAAAGAGACCAGCCGATTTGAGCGATTTTCCGAAGGCCGCGCTGATCTCTCTTCTCCATTCAACGAGGGGGGTAGAGGGGAAGCCGGATGCGGGGTCAAGGTTGTGGCGAACCATGACACCGTAGTTTTCGTCAAGGATGGCGCACAGGTTCGTGTCCATGGTCAGCGGGGAAGGGGGCGTAATCCTGCCGGCCAGTTCCTTCCAGAGATTCAACCGGTAGAGATCGGGGGCGGGCATCTCCTCGGGCCAGGATTCGGACCATGTCCGGGCGAGCCAGGCGTTCAGACTCATTGCCCGCAGGGATTCCCATCCCCGCTTTCCCTCACGGAGGCACTTCAGGCGGAAGCGCTGGTGCAGGTCACGCGCGAGCCTCCCGGTGGAGGTCAGATAAAATCGGTCAGGGTGTATGTTGATCATGTATAGCGACGTATTCTTAAAAGGTTAGGTTGTAATCAGGGGCTTATTGAGTCACTTCGTATTGCACTTTTTGATATATACCAGATATCGGAGGGATAGAAAAGGGCGAACGCGAATCTAACCGCAAGCCCGTCAAGTCGATAATCATAGAACGATTAGTTTTGCGCCGACATGTTGGGATTCGAAAAATCTCTTGCACGTGATATAGCAACTACAATACAATATTTCCCCATTAATGGAGATTTATGCTTGGTTTGTGTTGGACAAAACACTCGGTAGACGTAGTGCGAAAGCACATAGATAAAGAGGAGATCAACGGGATGACCAAAAACTCTAAGCATTCCCGGAATTGGGTAAAGGAAGTTCGGAGACAATTGGAAATCAGTCAGGAAGAGCTGGCCCACGAGTTGGGGGTGAGCTTTACTACAGTAACCCGTTGAGACAAGGCAAGACCACGCCGTTCAAATTGGAGCGGGTGCAGTTTGATGTCTAGTGATCAAACAGGGAAAACAGAAATGGTCTGGAGGTAAACCATGAGTACCGATTGCTGTTCTGGAGTCCAAGCGTTTTTCGTCGACCCGTATACCCCAATCACTAGGGAAAATAGGAGCTTACAAACCCAGTGTTGATATGCAGGGGCAATTAGCATGACAACAAAATCACGAAAGAAGAAGAACGAGCCAACTTGGACCGACCTGAAGCACAGTCTGAACGGGTTGGACCGGAACGGATTAATCGGATTGATTCAAGACCTGTATGCCGCCGATAAAGACAACCGGGTGTTTCTGCACTCACGCTTTGGTCTGGGCGACGATGTTCTAAAACCTTACAAAGCCACTATTTCTAGATGGGTCTGCCCCGATTTTCATCAGGCTATCTCTATCACCAAGGCCAAGAAGGCTATATCCGATTACAGGAAGGCCATAGGCCGTCCGGAGTGTCTCGCTGAACTGATGATCTTCTACTGCGAAAAATGCACCGCTTTTCTCGGTTACTGTGGCATGGATGACGAGGGATATTTCGATGCTCTGGTCCGTATGTTTGAACAGGCGCTTAAGGTCATAATAAAGCTCGATCCCGGTTTACAACAATCCTTTGTGGAACGCATGGAGCGGGTCAGAAAACCGGGTCATAACTACGTATACGGTGTCGGTGACGATATGGACGATCTGATGGCGGAGTATGGATTTGGTGAAGAATGAACAAACGCCGGGAGACATTCGATGAATTGCAACGGTTAAGGGAAGAGAACGCGCGCCTCAAAGTCCTACTGACCGAGCACGGCATTCCGTGGGAAAAAGGACCGGCCCCGGCAACAGAAACTCAAACCGAAATATCAGAATCGTTTGGCCCACAACATTCCACCACAGGAAAAATCGCACTTTTCCGCAGTCTTTTCCGGGGGCGTACCGATGTCTATCCGCTACGTTGGGAGTCGGTCAGAGGTAAGTCGGGATACTCTCCCGCCTGTTGTAATGAATGGAAACCTGGCGTTTGCGACAAGCCTCGTACCAAATGCGGCGATTGCGACCACCGTATGCTGCTGCCGCTTACCGATCAGGTGATTTATGACCACCTGGCCGGGCGGCACACAGTTGGTATCTATCCGCTCCTGACCGATGATACCTGTTATTTCCTCTCTACCGATTTTGATGAGTCCGGCTGGCGCGAGGATGTCCGTGCGTTCATGGAATCCTGCCTTGAGTTGAGTGTCCCCGCCGCGCTGGAGATATCCCGCTCCGGGAACGGGGCACATGTCTGGATCTTTTTTGCCGATCCGCTCCCTGCCCGAGAGGCACGGCGACTCGGCGCTGCCTTGATCAGCCATATCTGTGATCGCACCCGCCAGCTTTCGCTCTCCAGCTACGACCGTTTTTTTCCAAATCAGGATACCTTGCCCAAGGGCGGTTTCGGCAACCTGATCGCGCTCCCCTTGCAGAAGCAGCCACGCGATCAGGGACACAGCGTGTTTGTCAATGATAAATTTGAACCTTACCCGGATCAATGGACCTTTCTTGCGTCAATCCGGCCAATGTCTGGATCAGAACTGGCGAATGCAATTCTGAGGGCGTGCGACTGCAGGCATCCGCTTGATGTTGCCTTTATGGCTGAGGAGGAAGAAATTAAACCATGGCAACGTCCAACGCCGGTATCAAGCCGGATATCCGGACTACTGCCGGAATCGCTAACGCTGATACTGGCCAACCAGATCTTCATTGCCAAAGCTGATCTGCCCCAGCGGCTGACCAACCGTCTGATCCGTCTGGCTGCCTTCCAGAATCCCGAATTTTACAAGGCCCAGGCCATGCGACTGCCGGTCTGGAACAAGCCGCGCATTATCGGCTGCGCAGAGAATTATCCGCATCATATCGGCCTGCCACGGGGATGTCTGGATGCGGTGCGGGAATTGCTGGAACAGAACGACATCCGGCCCGATATTCAGGATGAACGGGTTGCGGGATGCAAGGTTGCCGGGAAGTTCATCGGTCAACTGCGAAAAGATCAGAAAACGGCCGTCAATGCGATATTGAAATATGAGACCGGTGTACTCTGCGCACCAGCCGCCTTTGGGAAGACCATCACTGCCGCCGCGATTATTGCCCGTCGCAAGGTGAGCACCCTGATTCTGGTACATCGGACCGAACTGCTTCGACAATGGCAGGAGCGCTTAACCACTTTTCTAGAACTGCCCAAAGACACGCTGGGCCTGATCGGCGGCGGCAAGAAGAAGCCGACCGGAAAGATCGACATCGCCGTCATGCAGTCTCTGTCGCGGCGAGAAGATCTGTCGGGACTGCTTGATGGCTACGGTCAGATCATCGTCGATGAATGCCACCACCTCTCCGCATTTTCCTTTGAGGCGATCCTCAAACAGGCCAAAGCCGGATATGTCATCGGCCTGACCGCCACGCCGGTAAGGCGTGATGGGCATCATCCGATCATCTTCATGCAGTGCGGCCCGGTTCGTCACAGCGCCGCAAGACCGGATACGGCTCCAGCGCAGTTGGAGGTGTGGCCGCAAATTTTGCCTGCCCCCGAAATTTCTCCAGACTCAGGCATTCAGGACGTGTTTTGTATCCTTACCAATGACGCATACCGCAACCGACGGATCGTTCAGGATATTTTGAGAGCATACCAGGAGGGCCGTAAGATCCTCGTCCTGACAGAACGAACCGAACATCTGAAATTACTGAAAGAAGCCTTGGGTGATAGAATTCTGAACTGCTTCGTGTTGCATGGTCGGATGTCCAGGAAA
>CAZOHQ010000130.1:0-6229 GCA_964579455.1 uncultured Syntrophaceae bacterium
CGATGATCGAGGCGCGGACATCGCCTTTGAAGTAGTCGGCATCAATGCCGCCCTGCAGACCGCTGTCGCTTGCCTGAAAAATGGCGGGTCATTGACGATGGTCGGCCACCTGCAGCCGACGGTTGATTTCCCGCTTCCGATACCGCCTGTCAGTCCGATATTAATCATGAGAAGCTTCTAACACAGGGCAGGCATTGCATCAAATAGAAATTTGATATTTTCGCTATCTTGAGTGCGCAGCGCGAGCGCGTAACCGACTCCTCTTAGTATTTGTCTCTATTACCTTGTTATTATTGATGTAGTTAGAAAATGTTAAAAAATAGAAAAAATAGATTGACATATCAATCAGTATGTTTTAATGATCTCACTATGAAAAACAATAAGCAGGAAATAATCGTAGACGCGGCTCTCGAAGTATTCCGAGACAAGGGTTATGCCAATACGCGTATGGCTGATATCGCGAGAAGGGCGGGTGTGTCCTACGGTCTGGTATATCACTATTTCGCGAGCAAAGAGGTGCTTTTCGATGTGATTGTGGAGGGATGGTGGGGCCGGCTCTATCAGATGCTGAAAGACGAGAAGATGTCAGATACGGGATGCCGGGAAAAGCTTGAACACATAATACGGTTTTTTCTCGATATGTACGCCGAGAAGCCGAATCTCGTGTCTATCTTTATTACGGAAGTTTCCAGAAGTTCCGTCTATCATACGGCAAAAGGGTTGGCCAAATTCAGGTCATTTTTCAGCCTGACGGAAGAGATCATGGTAGAGGGTCAGAAGAAAGGCTTTCTGCGTAGCGACATCGCTCCACATTATCTGACCTATATATTTCTGGGTGCGGTAGAGGCGTTTATATCGGTGATGGTGCTCGGTAAGGAAGAGATAACCAGAGAGAGGAAAGAACGAACCATCAACAGTATCATTCAGGTATTTCTTTTTGGCGCCGGGGCTGATTCAGACTAAGGACAAGTCTTCAGGATAGTCGTGTTATTATAATGAAAAGATTGGTAAATCAATCAATGCTCCACACTGAAACACTATTGCAGTAAAATTATTAGACGACTCTGTTTGCATGTCGTATCGGTGGTGGCAGATGCACTTGAAGGGCCAGCTTCATATTCATACCACACATTCGGACGGGAGGCTTACCCCGCAACAGGCGGCGGATGTATATGCCGCTATGGGGTTTGACTTTATCGCATTTACAGAGCATGACCACCTGCTTAAAACCAGTTACAGAAAGACCATCGAAGAGATACGGACGGATCTTCTCGTCTTTTTGGGTGTCGAACTCACCGTCGGTACGAAGTTCGGATACATACATGTGGGCAGGATTGAAGGTGATCATGAGGTGCTGCATACCTTCAACCATCCGAGCGATTACGACCTTACTATTAAACAGGTCATACAGTGCATTGATGATGTCGCCCGGGATATTCAAATTGATGCTGTCGAAATCACCCATCACGGATTCTATACACCGGAATACGATATAGAAGATATAGCCTATCCAAAAGTTGCCTCAGATGACTCTCATACGCGGCTAGGTTGCGGAAGGGCATGGATAGAGCTGGACTGTGCGAGAAACAAGGATTCCATTTTGCGTGCAATAAAAGATGAAAATTATTCAAACTGTTACACCAGAGGCCATGCGGAAGTGGCAATGGTTCTGGCTTGATGGCGGAATAAATACAAAGGGGGATAGGAATTGAGATGAAAAGAGTTGCTGTATGTGCTGTAGCTCAGCATAAGTGTGATTCGAATATCTGGCACAAGCGCTTTCAGGGTATGCTTCTGGATGTGCTTGAAGATATTCAGGAACAGACGGGTATGCACTTTTCAGAAGAGGGGGGCGTTCGAAGCATCGTCTCTTCGTCGGATGATGTCTTTGATGCCAGAACGATATCGGACAACGGCGTGACAGATGCTATAGGGGCTCACTACCGTGGAGAAGAAAAAATGGCCCAGGAAGGACTTAATGGCTTCGGGTATGCCATGTCCATTATCCTTTCAGGGCACGATGATGTTGTGTATGTTGCGGGTCATTGCAAGGAATCACAGGGGGAAAGCCGGAATATGTGCACGAACCTCTCATATGATCCCTTTTACGGCAGGGCAATGGGCCTCGATTACACCAATGTTGCCGCTCTCCAGGCACGGGCGTACATGGAGAAGTCGGGCCTTACGGAAGAACAGATGGCAAAGGTTGTTGTCAGGGCGAGGCAGTGGGCGGCAAAGAATCCTTATGCAAATGCAACCGAACAGGTGGATCTTGGAGACGTAATGTATTCTCACATGCTCTGTGATCCAATCAGGACACTGCATACCTATCCTGTGTCGGATGGTGCCGTCGCATTCCTGCTGGCATCGGAGGAGAGGGCCCATGAATATACGGACAACCCGGTATGGTTGACCGGTTTTGGCAGTTGTATGGACAGTTACTTCCTGGGTGACAGGGACCTGGCAAGCAACTTTGCCCTTAAAAACGCTGCCAGGCGGGCCTATAAAATGGCGGGGGTCAAAGATGCAAAGAAAGAGATCGACCTTGTGGAAGTGATGGATTGTTTCGCGTATCAACAGCCCATGTGGCTCGAAGGTCTCGGTTTCTGTGGCGATGGTGAAGGATCAAAGTTCATCGATGAAGAAGGCCCCGAGAAATACAATGTGAATCTGTCGGGCGGCATGCTTGCCGGAAATCCAATAATGACAGGGGGGCTCTACAGGGCGGCGGAGGCTGTGATCCAGCTAAAAGGAGAGGCAGGTGCGCATCAGGCTTCCGATGTAAGCCGTGCCGTAGCCCAGAGCACAACTGGAGGGGCGGGTCAATTTCACACGGTCGTCGTGCTTGAAAAATAAGGAGGGAACATAATGGGGAAAAGGAATAGAAATGTGGGAATAATCGGTATAGGCCAGACCGAGTATTCCAGTCACAAAGAACACCAGAACCAGGGGGAAATGGTAAATGAGGGAGTACGGTACGCGCTCGAAGATGCTGGCATCACCCTTGATGATATAGATTGTGTCATTCATGGAAACATGGAGCTTTTCGAAATGGTCTTTCAGCCCGACCTGTGGCATTCACTTGGTACCGGTGCATACGGCAAGGACCAGTTGAGAATCACAACAGGGGGAACGACCGGCGCAAGTCTTGTCTGCGCCGCTGACAATCTGGTGGCGTCCGGCATGTACGATGTGGTAATGGCCATCGGCCTTGAAAAACTCCAGGAGGGTCACACCACAGGAGGAATCACAAACATGGCGGATCCCCTCTGGTTCCGTCATCTGCAGACGGGTGCGCTCACGGCGACAACGGCCACGATGATGATGGAGGAGTTCGGAGAGGAGAGAGCGAAGAGAGCAGCGATGAAGTACCGGATTATGATGGACAAACATGCCTGTCTGAATCCCAGAGCCCACAGACGTTTCGGACTCGAGTATGATCAGGCCGATGATTTGATGAATACATCGCCCCAGCTCGTCGGGGAATTACGGTTGATTCATATGTGTTCGCAGAGCGATGGGGCCTGCGTCATGATATTTGCCTCAGAGGAAAAAGCAAAGCAGATGTGCAAGAATCCGGTATGGATCCGTGATCATATCGCGGTACACCGTGAAGAGACGTTTAACAACTTCGGTATTGAGATGCCGGAGATGACGCACCATTACGCGGCGAGGAAGCTCTTCGAGCGCAATGGCATCGAGAAACCCGTGGAGTATTTTGATGTTTTCGAAATGTATGATCCTTCTGCATGGTGGGGTCTTGACTGGACTCGCGAGTTCTTGCTTTTGAAGGATGATGAACACATCAAGATGCTTGAGGATGGTGAGTTCGATCTGGGCGGAAAGCTTCCTCTAAATCCGTCAGGCGGCGTAACGGCGAGCAATCCGATTGGCGCGACGGCAATGCTGAGGCCCGCCGAGGCGGCGATGCAGATTCGCGGCGATGCCGGACCGCAGCAGATCAAGAAAGAAGTAAGGCATGCTCTTGCCTCCGGATTCGGCGGCACCATGTGGACTGTCCTGATGATGCTTGAGAAAGACTTAGACTGGCAGGAGGTATGAAATGGTTGAATACTTTGGAACAGCAGTTGAAGATATATTCAATACCATGGAGGAGCGCTTTCTTCCCGATGGTACTGCGGATGTGGATGTAACAATTGGGTATAATATCTCCGGAGAAGGTGGCGGCCATTGGAAAGTTACCATAAAAGAAGGGACTCTCAAGACCGAGGATATGGATGGTGAGGTCACTGACTGCACGGCGGTCTTAAACGCGAACGCGGAAACATTTGTGGGCGTAACCCTGGGCAAAATAGACGCGGGAGAGGCTTTCTCATCGGGAAGTATCAAGGTTGACGGTGACCTTACGGTTCTCATTGCCGTCCTCCCGAAGGCATTTCGGCCCTTTAAACCAGTGGTCAAAGCCAGCTCTATTGTGGAATCGGTGGAAGAACGTTTTCGCCCCGAGAAGGCCGAAGGAGTTGATATTAAAATCGGTTACGACCTTTCCGGGGATGGTGGCGGACAGTGGACGGTCGTGGTGAAAGACCAGACCTGTGCCCTGAAGGACGTTCTGGATGATGATTGTACCGTCGTCATGCGTATGGAGGCGCAGGTATTCGTTGATCTTAATCAGGGCAAACTGGACGGGGCAACGGCGTTTACTTCTGGACAGGTGAAGGTTGACGGGGATATTGGTGCCGCAGGTCAATCCTCCTCGCTTTTTAGGAAGTATGTGGCTGAAGGGGCCGTAGAAGAACAGGGTGAAGAACTTATATCTCTCAAGTGCGTGCCTTCCATTAATCAGCGTTATGCGACCGGACCTCTCATGGGTACATGGTTTGACGGTCTCAAAGAGAAGAAGTTCTATGCCGCCAAATGTCCCGAGTGCGGGAGGACCTTGGTACCGCCTCGTGAAATCTGTGCACGGTGCAGGGTGCGCTGCAACGAACTCGTTGAGGTCGGTCCCGACGCGACGGTAACACTGATCGATGTCGTCCATTATGCGAGTCCGGATCCTTTGACGGGAAAGATCCGGGAGACTCCTTATACGGCACTATTCATGGTCCTGGATGGGGCCTCTCGGGACGAGAGTTTTGCCCATGATCTGAACCCCAGGGATATCGATCGCATCAAACCGGGGATGAAGGTACGGCCTGTTTGGTCTGAGAAGAGGATGGGGAGTTACAAGGATCTTCTGTATTTCGAGATCGCCGACTGAAGGAGGAAAAATATCAATGGAAATATCCTATGAAAATACAAAAAATTGTAAAGTCATGACAGGTAAGATGGCCCTTCCCAACCAGTATTTTGCCGGGAGGGTGGGATCAAAGTTCATCATTGCACTTCGGGATGAGAATAAGATTCTCGGTGTCAGGTGCGAAAAATGCGACAAGGTCTTTGTCCCGCCCCGAGAGTATTGCGAAAAGTGTCTTTCGAAGCTGGACGAAAGCTGGGTGGAACTCTCTAATGAAGGGGTCGTTACGAATTACACCGTGGTCAATTATAATGACAAACATCTGCCGAGGAGGGCGCCGTATATTCTCGCGCTGATAAAAGTAGACGGCGCCGACACGCCCTTTCCCCATATCGTGGAAGGTGTTGATGTCGGAGACGTGAAGGTGGGGATGAAAGTAAAGGCCGTCTTTGCCGGAGAAACAACGAATACCATACGGGACCTCGATCACTTCGAACCCGTATAGATCCAATACTGTTAAAGAAGTTCCCGGATTCAAAAAAATGGGGAGGAAAACATGGATTTCAGTTTGACTGAAGAACAGAAGATGTTGAGGGAAACGGTACGTAAGTTCAGCGAAAAGGAGATAGCACCACTGGTAGAAGAGATGGATCATGAAGAGAAATTCATAGAAGACCTGTGGGAAAAAGCCAAACCCATGGGGTTTCTGGGCATGGGCGTGCCTCCCGAATATGACGGCATGCTTAACGACTACCTTTCGTTTGGTCTTATGGGGGAAGAACTGGGACGGGTTGATGCAGGCGTTGCCACGGTGTATGGGGCGCACGGTCTCCTCTGCTCCAACAATATTGCCCGTAACGCTACGGAGGATCAGAAAAAGAGATATCTGTCTCTTCTGGCAAGAGGAGAAAAGAGGGGCTGCATGGGGTTGACGGAGCCGGGTGCCGGTTCAGATGCGACATCTCTCAAGACAACGGCCCGCAAAGTGGGAAGCGAGTATATATTGAACGGTACCAAGACATTCATATCAAA
>CAZOHQ010000131.1:0-6159 GCA_964579455.1 uncultured Syntrophaceae bacterium
GCTTGCTCTCAACAGGACAACCTTTGTTGAGAAATTAAAGAGATATAATATCATGCCCCACTAACCCCGTACCATGTTGCCTTTTTATGGTATTGTTTCCCCCACCCGCCGGTTCAGGCCCAAACCACTCCGAGGCACCCTCAATGTGAGGTATGGCTTTCCCATCTCTCTTCATCGCGATTCCGGCGCGTCATGTTGAATGACTTTAGGGACGGCTTTTGAGGGTAGCGTGTTTCTCCCCCGTCACATCGTATTGACGAATCGTCAATAAATTGTCGCCTCCATCGCGTTCGCGGCTGTCGCTTTGAGATTCATGCCGCTTCGCAGGACTCGTGGAGTTGTTGCAGGGCTGCGGTTATACGGTCGGGCTTTTTTTGCGATATCTTCGAGAAGAGGACCAGAGAGACGTTCCCGGCAGTGGTATGTAAATTGCTTTGAATACATGTGGGGGTGTCTCTGAAAGGACTGCGTTAATGGTGTATTTCCCGAAGAGTAGGTTACTGCTGATCGCCGTAACGGCTTTGCTTGTCCTCATTTTTTGTTCGGAGAGTTGGGGGGATGGGGACGGGTCTGTTCGGTATGGTATACGTGTCGCTTCATGCAGAAATTTTGCCAGTGCTATGATTCTGGTGGATTCATTCAATGCGCAGGGGGTGAAGTCATTCTGCCGGAAGGTTGATATCCCGGGGAAAGGGCAATGGTGTCGGGTATTTGTCGGAACGTACCCAGAGATGGAAAAGGCATCTGAGGTTGGGCTTCAACTGAAAAATAGAGGGACTATCGGGACATTTATCATACAGGAGATCAGCGATTATCCTGAAGATCGAGATACCAAGCAACCCGTCTCTCTTTCCCTTGTGCAGGAAGAAGGAGAAAAAGACGAAGCTCTTTCAACCGCTGATATTGCTGTAATCCACGTCCCTGATGATCGGAAGGAAGAGGCTCCCGAGGAGCCGCCGCGAGTTGTGATCGTGGAGGATAAGGGAGCAGTTCCTGATAAGGGAGAGGGCGGATATAGTGAATCTCCCCTGTATGAAATAGCCATGACCTGCTTTGGTTCCGGAAGGTATCAGGAGGCACTCGCACAGCTTGAAAAGATACGGATACTGGGCGATTCATCTGGCGTCAATCCGGAGTTGCTGTTGAGGCATATAGCTGATTGTCACTATTTTCTCGGAGAAAAGGGAAGTCGCCCCGATTTTCTGAAGGCTATTAACCGGTACCGAAATATCATGCGGGATTATCCCCGTTCAGACAGAGAGAACGAAACGACGCTCTACAGGCTTGCAAAGAGTTACGAATATTCGGAGTTATACTATGAGGCACTGGGGGAATTTAAGAATTTTTCTTTCCGATATCCACAGTCCGTATACATCTCTGAGGCCATATTCATGACGGCGAAAATGCAGTACTCCACGGAACAATATGCAGAAGCCGTCAAGAAGCTGAAAGAGTACCTGCGCAGGTTTCCCGGCGCGGAGCACGAAGGAGTTGTAACCTTCTATCTGGCGGAGTGTTATCTTCAGTTACGTCAATACGATGACGCCGGTGACTGGTATGTCCGGACGCTGAAAGAGTGGCCGTCTCCGGAGAAGGCTCCTCCGAAGATCCTTATGCGGGTGGGAGAATATTTTTTTCACGTCGGCGAATATGAGAGGGCCGTAGAGATGTTCTCCCTGTGTGTGAATCTGTTTCCTGAGGAAAAAGATTGCAAGAAGGCCCTCCTCATGCTTGCGCAGGCGCTGATGAAAGCGGATCGACCGGCCCCCTCTCTCAAGGTGTATAGCACTCTTCTCGAGAGATATCCTGAGAGCGAGGAGGCTCAAAAGGGTGCGATCATGCTCGCGGATGCGGGGGTTGAGAAGCCGGAGATCAAGGTACCGTTATATATTTTGTCGGGAATGGATCATTACTGTGAACCCGTATATACGTATGATGAGATGATAGATAAAACGAATGACCTAGATGCACGAGAAACCTTTATCTCCCAGAAGGTACACGCGTTGGTAGAGGGGGAAAGATATCGAGAAGCCTTTGCGTGTTGCGATCGTCTGCTTGCCGCGTCTCCTCGGGAAATATGCCGCAAAGAGGCCGAAAAAGACCTGATCCGCAGTTCCGCTCATCTTGTCGATGAATACTATTCCAAGCAGGATTACATCGCGGTATCGGAACTGTATTTTAAGACGTACAAAAACGGCCTGTTCGAAGACGGTAGTTTTGACCTGTTGTTCAAAATGGGCAGCAGTCTTGAGAAGATAGGTTTAGCCGATTCTGCATACAGCGTTTTTGAGAAGATGCTGCTTAGGTTTTCGGATCGCAAAGAGATAGAAAAACTCTTTCTGGCGATAGTGAATGTCGACTACCAGAGAGGTCTGTACGACAGGGCGTCAGATCGACTGGAGGCTTTATATGCCGGGGGCGCGCCTGTTGTGGAGGAGGTGATCGCTGGTGCCAGAAAACTGGCGGGAGATATCTACTGCCAGAGAAACCTGTTCCGTGAGGCCGTCTCTCTCTATTCCACGGTGCCGGATGAGCAGAGAAATACTTCCGAAATAGCACGTATTTATAAAAGATATGGAGATTCATTGAAAGAAAAGGGGCGATATGCTTCTGCAGGTAAGATGTATCAAGATGCGCTGGAACAGTGTCCTGGCGGAGTCGATTGTCCCGGGTCTATCGACGAGGAGTCTTATCGCGAGTTAGCCGATTGCTTCTATCGTGAGGGCAAGTATGAACGGGCCAATGCGCTGTATGAAAAGATCCTGAATGGTACCGCCGAGATCAAAGATGTGTGGCCTGTTCTGAACATGGGGCGGGGGTGCCTGAATATGGGTGACAGAATCGCCGCTGAAAAGCACTTTGCTGCGTTGAAAGAAAAGAGTGCGGACAAGTTCTGGAAAGATGTGACGGATTATTACCTGAATAATGAAGCATGGTCAACGCAATATGGGAAATATATCCCCAGGTAGATTTCGCCCGGAGAGGGGTTTCCTCTCGCATCTTTCACAATATTCCGGTGTAGTGCTGCCGGTTGATGGAGAAGGTATCCCGTGTCAGTGAACGGAAAGGATAAAGATACGACATACGAGGCTGGTGGCGGCGTGTTGGGGACCGTCTTGGAAGATTTCGTTCATTCCACTGCAAGACTGGAGGCGGCATTTGCCAGCCTGGGAGATAAGTTTGAGAAGATAAACAGAGAACTGGAGCGTAAAAACGAGGATCTGAGAAAGGCCCTGATCGAAAAGGAGGAGGCGCAGAGCTATCTTCGAAGTATCCTTGAAAACCTCACAACGGGTGTTGCTGTCGGGGATGCGGATGAAAAGGTGACGATGATGAATGGGAGTGCCGAATCGCTGACGGGGATTTCCCTGGAGGATGCGAGGGGAAAGCATATCGGACTCCTCTTTGAGGACTGCCGTCTGCGTGATTCGAATGACCGTGTAGATATCGGGCAGCTTATAAACCATATGGGTGACAGGGTCAAACTGGGTGATGTGACATTAGAGATTTTCGGCTCGACGGTGAACAAGAAGAGCCGTGAGAAGATAGGAATAATCATTGTCATTCGTGATGTTACACGGCTCGATACCCTGGAGGAAATGACTAAAAGAGCGGAAAAACTTGCCTCAATGGGAGAAATGGCGGCAAACATTGCTCATGAGATACGAAATCCCCTGGGAAGCATAGAGCTCTTTGCGTCTCTTATGGCACGAGATTCTGAAGACGAAAAAAACAGGGACAGGGCGTCCCTTATCATACATTCCGTTAAGGAGATGGATGCCAAGATATCGAATCTTCTTCTCTTTACAAAACGGCAAAGGCCCGTGATGAAGATGATCAATGTTCATGATGTGTTGCGCGAAATACTGGCTTTTTCGAAACAGATCATCGATCAAGAGGAGATCGTTCTTTTGGTCGACTATGATGTTACGGATCCTGTTATGGAAGCGGATACAGAGATGCTTAAACACTTGTTTTTAAATCTGATTCTGAATGCCATGCAGGCGATGCCGGATGGGGGCGAGCTGTCCATCCAGACGCGAATCTCCATCGATGGCGGCATGAGGATGCCTGCTGGTCCTCCCCATGTGGAGATTACATTCGGGGATACCGGTGTGGGTATTCCCTATCAATATGCCGGGAAGATATTCGACCCCTTTTTTACGACAAAGGAAAGGGGGTCAGGACTGGGACTTTCGATTGTCCACAATATTGTTGATATTCACGGGGGTTCGATACACGTGAGGGAGAATACTCAAGGGGGAAGTCGCTTCACGGTTATGCTGCCCTTGACTGGCGGTGCATGTCGAACAATACAGCCAGAGAAGGGTTGTGAGGAGTAATGAAAGAAAAATCAATTTTGATAGTCGACGACGAGCCATCCATGAGAATGGCGCTTTCCGAATCGCTCATGAGTTGCGGATATGATGTCGAGACTTCAAACAATGGTGAAGAGGCCTTAAGAAAGTTCCGGAAAGATAAATTTCAGATCGTCATAACGGATATGAGAATGCCGAAAGTGGGCGGGATGGATGTGCTCCGAGGAATAAAAGAAAAATCTCCCGACACCGCGGTGATTGTCATAACTGCTTATGGCACGGTTAACACGGCGGTTGAGGCTATGAAAGAAGGGGCTTCGGATTTCATTATGAAACCCTTTTCTCTGGAACACCTGGAGATGGTGGTAAAGCGTGTTGTTGCTCAGGATAGCGGCGGTGACCGCACAGGAATGCAGGAAACAGCAGGATATGCGTCCGGTGTAAAGGAGATTATTACAGAGGATAAAAGAATGAGGGCTCTGCTGAAGGTGATGGAAACCATAGCGAAGAGCAAGTCCAGTGTCCTGATACAGGGAGAAAGCGGCACGGGGAAGGAGTTGCTGGCGCGGTACATACACCGGCATAGTGATAGGGCGACGATGCCGTTCGTGGCGGTCAATTGTGCCGCTATTCCCGGCAACCTCCTTGAGAGTGAGATGTTTGGATATGAAAAGGGAGCGTTTACCGGTGCCTCTCAGAAGAAACCGGGTAAATTTGAACTCGCCGATGGGGGGACCCTCCTGTTGGACGAGATAAGTGAGATGGATTTCCACCTTCAGGCGAAGCTTTTGAGAATCATTCAGGAGTCCGAGGTTGATAGATTGGGGGGGAAGAGTCCAGTACCGGTGGATGTCAGGATTATTGCCACGACAAATACGGATCTGAGAGACCGCGTATCTGAAAAAAAATTTCGTGACGATCTCTACTACAGACTGAATGTTATCCCCGTCACGATTCCTACCCTCAGGGAAAGAAAGGGGGACATCACCCTTCTTGCCAATGCTTTTCTCGAGAAATACTGCAGACTCAACGGTGTAGCTACAGCCACCTTGTCGACGGAGGTTGCCAACATACTGGAGCAATACACATGGCCTGGTAACGTACGGGAACTGGAAAACATTATTGAGAGATCGGTCTTGCTGTCGGGGGGTTGTAATATTTCCCCGGAGCATCTCTATCTGGAGGGTGAACAGGGGAGCGCCAGGAAGGAAGATGCAAGCCAGCCTGCATTGTGCCTTCCGGTTTTGACCGACCGGAAGGATATCGCTTTGGAGGATATGACGCTCAGGGAAGTGGAAGAACAGCTCATATGTGAAACCCTGGAGCGGGTAGGAGGAAACAGAACGGAGGCTTCAAAAATCCTGGGTATCAGTGTGCGCACGATCCGAAATAAACTCAACGAATATAAAAGCGCTGGTAGACAGGGAAAAGAAGGTATGGTGGTATAGTTGTTGCTTGATTGACGACAGAGAGAGGGGGATAGAAGATGGATGCTTTGTTTGGAAAGACCATAGATATATTGTCCGCCATGCTTGATTTTCGTTCGGAAAGACACAAGATCATATCCTCCAATATTACCAACCTGGACACCCCTGACTACCTGCCGAAAGAGCTGACGTTCAGGGAGGCATTGCAAGGCGTTGTTGATAGCGGAGGGGGGACATCCATGACCGTAACCGATAAGCGGCACCTGTCCGAGCGCAGTGCAGCGGAAGGTGAGGTGACTGTGTCGGGTGACAAGGTGGATATAGACGATCAGATGGCAAAGATGGCGGAAAACCAACTCAAGGCGGGCGGTATCGGTGATCTCTGCCATGACGGCCGCGAGGGCACCAGGTTC
>CAZOHQ010000132.1:0-3714 GCA_964579455.1 uncultured Syntrophaceae bacterium
GCTGCCGTCAGTTATCGGGATCTGTATTATTTCCGGGACATCATAACGGTGATTCTGCGAAATAAACTCTTCAATCTCATTATAATGAACAGATTTTGCCTTTATCAGCAGCAACTGCTCATTATCTTTGTTGACCGCTCCGTCCCATTCGTAAAAGCTGGTAACTCCCGTTATCTGCACACATGCCGCCAGCCTCGATTCAACGAGCAGTTGAGCCAGCCGCTGTGCTTCTTCCTGGTTTGCGCATGTGGTCAGTATGACGCAATATTCTTTTGCTTGAGACATAGTCTGTCTTAACCGCAACATCCCCCGTCGCATGCTGCGCCGGTCGACAGGCTGGAGGTTATGGAAAACCCTGAGCCTCTGTCCGAAGTAATAAAATCTATGTTTATCGGTTTTGCCTGTTCAAATAATTGTTCGTCTATCACGAATGTGATGCCATCTTCCTCGAATACCTTATCCTCTTCTTTTGCCTCATCCAGAGACATTCCCAGTGAGGGTCCTGATCACCCGCCTGCGGAATACACCAGTCGAACGGGGATTTTCTCTTCCCTCGATTCGAGGGCCTTTTTGATCATTTCCTGTGCCTTTTCTGATACTGCAAACATTGTTCTTTCTCCTTTATATTAGTTACTCTTGAATTGATCTTCCCATAAGTTTCTTGTAATACTCAATAATGTTACCGACAAGACTGCATCGAATGCGAGGTCCATCAATCTCTCCGTATACCCAGCCCGTTTCCTTCAGTATCTTCAGGTGCTGAGAAACACTCGCCTGTGATAGGGGTAGCGCTTTGACGATATCCGAGCAGATG
Source organism: uncultured Syntrophaceae bacterium (assembly GCA_964579455.1). Classification (GTDB taxonomy): domain Bacteria; phylum Desulfobacterota; class Syntrophia; order Syntrophales; family UBA2210; genus UBA2210. The sequence continues at coordinate 815 of CAZOHQ010000132.1, forward strand.
TACTGCTTCTCCGGAGGTTTATTGTACAGCATCCGGAGAATTTCGATACGCGCAGGGTGGGCGAGCCCTTTTGAAAGCCTCGCCAGCACTTTTTTACACGTTTCATGATCCGTCTTTTCGAGAACCTCGACATCCACGGAATGCGGCACGCCTGAATACTCACCTGTCATCATCGATCGTTTATGCCTTATTATCAAGTTTTTTGCAATGGATGGTACACAGAAAAAATCATCCATGATTCACCATTACCACATATCGGATTAGGGCAATATCATAGATATCGCCTATCGTCAATGTACGATTATAATAAGGATCATATACCGTCTGTCAAATAGGGATTAATCAAGAGGAACGATATCCCGAATATCCACCCTGCCGTCGAGGGTTTTACACACACTCTCTTTATCGGAAGTAAAGAATCGTATGCAGACGCCGCAGTCGGAGCTGAGATGGCGCGGCACCGGGATTACCTTGTGCGGGATATCCGCTTTTTTGAAGAGTCTTTCTGCAAGGAGGGCTTCGCTCGTCGAGTCGAAGAGGACCACACAAAAGGGCTTCATGTCTGTCATATCCTGATGACCCTCCCAGCGGACAGCATGGTTTCTGCAATGTCGTACATGTTGGAGATGATACCGGTTTGCAGCTTGTCCTTCAACCCGAAGAAGTCGAGACAGGTCCCGCAGACCAGAATCTTGATCCCTTCACCTTCCAGCGCTTGAAGGTCTTCGAGGACGTCCGAACCGACCGTTGCCAGTTTGACACCCGCGTTGAAAAATATCATCACGTCGGGTCTCGGGGATATCTCGCCCAATGTGTGGAGGAATCCCCGTATCAGGATGTTTCCCAGTGTGTCATCACCCTTTCCCATGCAGTCGGAGGGGAAGACAACTACCGTCGGACCCGCGGCGGGCGCGACGCTTTTCTTCGCTTTCCGGTCTGTTCCCCGCGTAACGCGGATACGGAAATACCCGTCTCGGTCCTCAACGTCCGCTTCGCATCCCTGGCTTTTTGCCATACGGCACACATTGTCCCGGGCGGCTTCATTGTCGACGATGACCACACAGTCTTTTCCAGCTTCAATCGCCTTTTTTGTCATGATGACGGGCTGGGGGCACGAAAGTCCCCTGGCATCTATTTCGTGTGTCATGAAATGACTCCTTTTTTCTTTTGTATAATTTTTCCCACGGCCGAAAGAGCGGCTTTGATATCGTCCTCTTCGAGAAAGTACCCCAGACTGAGCCTCACCGTTCCCGCTGAAAAGGTACCGATGGTCCTGTGGGCGGCAGGGGCACACTGTAGGCCCGGCCTTGACATGATATCGAATTCTTCATCGAGGGCCATGGCAATCTCGGAAGAATCCATATCCGATATATTGAATGACACAACAGATGTCTGTTTTCTCGCGTCGCCGCACCCGTACAGGGTAACCTCCGGAATGGATTTGAGACCTTCCATAAGCATTGTAGTCAGCTTCGACTCTTTCTCTCGTATGGTTTCTATCCCAACGGAGCGGATAAACCGGATGCCGGCATTGAGACCGGCAATTCCTATCACATTCGCGGTGCCCGATTCGAACTTATCGGGAAGAAAATCAGGGTGTTCCTCCGACTCGGATCTGCTGCCTGTGCCTCCGGTCATGATGGGACAGATTTCTTTTTCCAATCCATCGGCCAGGTACAGTCCTCCCGTTCCCTGAGGACCGAAAAGGGACTTGTGACCGGTAAATGCCAGGATATCTATGAACATTTCCTCCACATCTATCGGAATAAGGCCCGCGGTCTGCGCGGCGTCAACGCACATAATGACTCCTTTTCCACGGGCGATTTTTCCTATTTCGGCGATGGGCATGATTGTGCCCGTAACGTTGGAGGCATGCGTAAGATAGATTGCCCTTGTATTTTTCTTTATAGCTCGACCCACATCATCCGGGTCCATCTCGCCGGAAGGTGAGCAGGGTATGATCGACAGTTCTACGCCACTTTTTTCCATTATTCTCAGCGGGCGCATTACAGAGTTGTGTTCCATCCCGGATGTGATTACATGGTCGCCGGGCTTCAAAAGGCCGGAGATGGCGATGTTGAGAGCTTCTGTCGCGTTTTTGGTAAATACGACTCTGAGGAGGCTCTTCACACCGAAGAGTTCCGAAACAGACTCCCTCGCATCCAGGACAACCCTCCCTGCATCCAGAGACATCCGGTGTCCTGATCGTCCCGGACTTGCCCCGATTGAGTGAAAGTATTCAGCCATTGCATTCAGGGTTTCCTCGGGTTTCGGCCATGACGTGGCGGCGTTATCCATGTAGATTATTTTTCCCATATGATTACCCGGACTTTCTTTTTCTGGTGCTGCGTGGTTTATCGTTCTTGAAAAATTCTTTTCCGGGTGGACACTACGTAAAAACGACGGATTGGTCAAATTCAAATAAACTATACGATTGGGGAAACTATAGAAATAATTTATAGACTTCGGAAAGAATAGGACTGATTCCAAGAAAAAGCTCCACTATGCCGTACAACTGCATGGTGGAGCTTCCAAATAACTTGATATGTGGGGTAGTGATCAAAGAGAAACTGCGCCGCTGTTATATCCCTATTCAGGCAGGATCATCCGCAGATCTTCCTCAATGTTTTTCAGCCGGTCCATATCGGCTTCCTGAATCCTGCCGCCTTTTCCGGCGAGTCTTGTCTTCAACTCCTCCAGTTCTTTCTCGATACTGATGAAGGTGGCACCCATGTCCTGCTGCAGGTCTTCAGGTACCGTCTCGGGGGCCATGGCGCTGGTCATTTTCTGGGCTTCAAGAATCAGGGAATGGTCGTATCAAACCAAAAGTAATGTGGAGTCGCTTTCCGGCAAAAAAGGTAGTTTCAATTGCATCCCGGCTGCGGGAAATAACCACGGGC
>CAZOHQ010000132.1:3724-6156 GCA_964579455.1 uncultured Syntrophaceae bacterium
ATCAGGGATTCCCGCAGTTTGGGAACGTAGGCTTCCAGATTGAGATCCGCCCTGATTTTTCCCGCGAGCGTCTCGCTGGCAGTTGCCTCGCCGTGAATGACGAAGACCCGGGGATGCGATTCGGCGAAATTGCCCGCCCATTCCAAAAGCCCCTTCTGGTCCGCATGCGCCGAAAAGCCACCGATGGTAAAGACCTTTGCCGCTATGGCGACGTCTTCACGAAATACCTTGACCCGTTTTTCTCCGTCCACAATCCTTCTTCCGGTCGTACCCATGGCCTGGAAGCCCACGATAACGACACTGGCCCCCTCACGCCACAGGTTGTGCTTGAGGTGATGTTTGATTCTCCCCGCGGTGCACATGCCACTCCCCGCGATGACGATCGCGGAGCCTGCCCGTTTATTGATCGCGATTGACTCTTCGGTCGATAGGGTGAATTTCAGGTTGGGCATATCAAACGGATCGAACCCCTGATTCACGATATTCATCGCCTCTTCATCGTAATACTTCTTGTTTTTACGGAATATCTCCGTGGCCTTGATCGCCAGCGGGCTGTCGAGGTAGATCGGTATATCGGGCAGGGAACCGTCACGGTGAAATTCTCCCAGGATATAGAGTATTTCCTGGGTCCTCTCCACCGCGAATGCCGGAATGATAACCTTTTCGTTGTTTGAAACGGCATATTCGATCGCATTAAGCAATTCAGCCGTACTGTCCTCAAAGGAGCGGTGCAGGCGATTGCCGTACGTCGATTCGATAAAGAGATAGTCCGCCTGTGCGACTTCGGCGGGATCTTTGAGAATCAACTGGCTGTTCTTGCCGATATCCCCCGAGAAGACGATCTTTGTCTCTGCCCCTCCATCTTCTATCCACAGCTCTATGATCGAGGAGCCGAGGATATGTCCCGCATTGAGGAAGCGCGCCTTCATCCCCGGTTCGATGTCGATAATCTGCTCCCGTTCAACGGGTGAGAGATACTGAAGACTTTTCTCGGCATCCGCTACGGTATAGAGTGGCTCAATTCCCTTTTTACTCCTGCGCCTGTTCTTGCGCGTCTGCCACTCAGCATCCATCTCTTGGACGTGCCCTGAATCGAGGAGCATCACCTCGCACAGCTGTGCCGTGGGTGGTGAGGTGATAATCCGTCCGCGAAAACCGTCCTTGACGAGTTTGGGGATCCTGCCGCTGTGGTCGATGTGCGCGTGGGTCAGCAGGAGGGTATCTATTTCCCGAGGATCAAATCCCCAGTCAGCAGAATTTCGCCATTCGGTCTGTTTGCCTCCCTGAAAGAGGCCGCAGTCTACCAGTATCTTTTTGCCGCGGGAGTCTTCGATGAGATAATTCGATCCGGTGACCGTGCCAGCGGCCCCCATGCAGGTTATCTTGATCATGTCTTAGTCCTTTCTTGGTCTTGTTTCAGAATTCTATGCTGTTGGGTGTCCGGGGGAAGGGTATAACATCACGGATGTTCGATATGCCGGTGATCAGCATGATCAGCCGTTCAAATCCCAGACCGAAACCGCTGTGCGGAACGCTCCCGAATCTCCGGGAATCCAGGTACCACCAGTAGTTCTCTTTGGGCAGGCCGGCTTCATCCATTCTCGCCTCCAGGATGTCGAGGCGCTCTTCGCGCTGGCTCCCCCCGATGATCTCACCGATGTTCGGGACCAGGACATCCATGGCCCCGACAGTCTGTCCGTCGGAGTTTACCCGCATGTAAAAGGGTTTGATCGTGGCGGGGTAATCGTAGACGATAACCGGTTTTTTGAAGTGCTGTTCGGTCAGGTAGCGCTCGTGTTCGGACTGGAGATCCTTCCCGAAGTCCACGTCATAGTCGAATCGATCTTTGACCGTGCTCAGTATATCCACCGCCTCCCGGTAAGGGAGTCGTATGAAATCCGATGCGGCAATGTTCTCCAGAGTCGCCATCAGATTCTTGTCGACAAACCGCGCGAAAAGATCGAGGTCGTCGCTGCATTCGTCCATCACGTAGGCTACCAGGTATTTTACCATCTCCTCGCCGAGGGCCATGTCCCCTGCCAGGTCGCAGAACGCCATCTCCGGCTCAACCATCCAGAATTCGGCGGCATGCCGGCGGGTGTTTGAGTTTTCTGCCCTGAAGGTGGGCCCGAAGGTGTAGACATCTCCCAGTGCCAGGGCGAACAGTTCGGCCTCAAGCTGACCCGACACGGTGAGGTTCGCCTGTTTCCCGAAGAAATCCAGGGAATAATCCACCGATCCATCCGTCTTAGGGATATTGTCCGGGTCGAGTGTGCTGATCCTGAACATCTCCCCGGCCCCCTCGCAGTCGGACGCGGTGACGATGGGGGTGTGGATGTAGGTAAAGGCCCGTTCCTTAAAAAATCGATGGATAGCGTATGACACCTCCGACCTGATCCGGAACGCTGCTCCGTACTTGTTCGTTCGCGGCC
>CAZOHQ010000133.1:0-6154 GCA_964579455.1 uncultured Syntrophaceae bacterium
TGCTATAGGTGGATTCCTAACGAAGAGCTAACCATTGGCGGGTTAAGAGCCGTGCGTTTATGGAATCCTCAAAAATGTTACTTTCAATCGAGGAAAACTCTGATTATAACTTTTCTCGTCCGGGGTCCATCGAATTCACAGAAGAAGATCGACTGCCAGGTGCCTAAAACAAGTTTGCCATCTTCCACAAGAACAACCTCAGAGGGACCAAAAAGAGATGCCTTTATATGAGCGGCGGAATTCCCCTCACTATGTCTGTAATCGTCAAACAGAGGAACAATTTTATCCATTTCCATCAAGATGTCTTTCGGCACATCGGGGTCCGCATTCTCGTTTATGGTAACCGCCGCAGTCGTGTGAGGCACGAATATATAACATGCTCCATTTCTCATCCCGCTCTTTTTCAAGATCGATCTTACGTCTCCCGTAATATCGATCATCTCGAACCTTGAGTGTGTCTTTACGATAAATTGATCCATAGATTCATCCTCTACGTCAACACTGCGGGTTGAAAAATATTTTAAGGCCTCTGGAAAAAGCTCTGTACTAAATATATCTTTTGACTTACGATACGCTGTTGTTTATACTTTACATATTGTAATGTCACGGATCCTAAAACGCATTCATATGTGCTTGCCCGCATTCGCAGCACATAAAATAACATCCGTCAGGCATACCATGAAACTTGAAAAATTCTTGACAGGGGTACACCTGTTTCAGTCTCTCAGTCACCATGACAGCGAACGCCTCGCTGCTTCTCTGAAACGCCGTTTTCTGAAGAAGGGAGAGGCCCTGTTCCGCAAAGGTGACGAGGGAACTACACTTTATATTGTAAAATCAGGAAGTGTCAAGGTTGTTCTTCCCTCAGACATGGGTGATGAGGTCTCGCCGGCAATACTCTCGGAGGGAGATTTCTTCGGTGAAATGGCGCTCCTGGACGGGCTGCCACGCGCGGCCGATGTAGTGGCGCTCGAACCTTCCGAGTTGCTGGCCCTGAATCAAAGGGATTTCCTGGCATTTCTGAAGGACAATGAAGAGGCTATACAGTCGATCTTTTCGTATCTCTCAATGCGACTGCGCAAGACAGACGATCTTTTGGAAGATGCTCACTTTCTCAATATCTCGACAAGGCTTGCCAGAAGACTGGTAGAGCTGGCAAAAAAATACGGTCACCAAAAAGAAGAAGGGGGGGCTATCCAGATTGACCTGCGCCTGACCCAGAATGATCTGGCCAGTATCGTTGGTGCCACAAGGGAAAGCATCAATAAAGAATTGAGGATTCTTCGTGAACGGGAATTAGTCAACATGGAAGGAAACACTATTCAAATCCTCAACATGGAACAACTCGAAAGGCGTGCCCATCTGTAGAGACTCATGTGACATACTTCACACCAGAGGCATGAATCACTTCATTGCATTCACCCATTATCTTTAGTATAAATTTGACAACCGGATTGTCCGCTATGGAGGTTTTATCCACCATGAATTTTCAGTACTTATTCTTAAATAACAGGGAGTTGCAGTAATGGTGCCGCATATGGAATGCCTTGCGCAAATCTTCTCGACAATTCTGGGAGCTATCGTTGGAAGCTTTCTCAACGTATGCATCTACAGAATTCCGTCCGGAAAATCCATCGTGTTTCCGGCCTCTTACTGTCCGACCTGCGGACATCCCGTAAAAGTCTATGACAACATACCGATTATCAGCTACATCCTGCTCAGGGGGAAATGCCGGAATTGCCATGAAAGGATATCCCCGATCTATCCCGCAATCGAACTGCTGACCGCTGTCATGTCTCTCATTCTCTTCCGAAAATATGGTCTGTCATTCGAGTATCTCTTTTCCTTTGTGTTCACTTGCGCCTTGATCGTCATCACCTTTATTGATCTGAAGCATCAGATTATCCCGGACATAATCACCCTTCCGGGGATACCCCTGTTCGCACTGGCGGCCATCTTTTTTATGGATGTTACAATCAAGGACTCCCTGATAGGCATACTGGCGGGTGGGGGATGTCTTTACCTGGTCGCCCTCATGTATCAGCTCCTGACAAAGAGAGATGGGATGGGAGGAGGAGACATAAAACTGCTGGCCATGCTGGGGGGATTTCTCGGATGGCAGTCCCTGTGGTTTGTTATTATGGCAAGCTCTCTTATCGGCGCGGCCGCTGGTATATCCGTCATGATCTCAAAGGGAAAAGATTCTAAATACGCCATCCCCTTCGGACCGTTCCTGTCTATCGGCGCCATCGCCTATATCTTCTGGGGTAATATGGTTATGAAACTTTTCTTTTACAGGTAGGCAGATATGATGGCTGTCAGACAAAAAAAAGCCGGGTTCACGTTGATAGAACTCATGATAGTAGTCATGATCATAGGGATTATTGCAGGCATAGCCACACCCGCCCTGCAGCAGTACTCGATAGACGCAAACCTGAAATCAGCGATCAGAAACCTTAAATCGGACATGGAACTGTCAAAACTGAGGGCTATCCGTGAGAACTCACAGGTAGTCATGGCCTTCGACATCGATAACAACAGCTATGAGGCCTTTGTGGATAACGGAGCAGGCGGAGGGACTGCCAAAAACAACATTAAAGATGGGACGGAAACGGTTGTCAAAACCGTATCCATCCCCTTACATGTTACAATGTACGAAGCCAGTTTCCCGGGAGGCGTTCCGCGATTCCGTTTTGATGGCAGGGGGCTTCCCAATGGATTGGGGGGGCATGTCTACATGAAAAACATAAAGGACAACTACAGGAGTGCGGTCCTGTCCATGGTTGGACATATACAAATCAGCAAAAGCGCTGACGGTGGGGATTGGGTTGATGCCGATTAATAGAGACGCAGAAACATCACGACATATCAAGAAAAAGCTGCCGGGTGAAGGGGGATTTACCCTCATCGAGGTGCTGATAGCGATAACCATCCTCACGATAGGGCTCATGGCCGTGGCGGGGATGCAGGTCAGCGCGATACACGGAAACAAAATGGGGAATGATGTTTCAACCGCCATCTTTCTGGCCCAGGACAAGCTGGAAGAGCTGAAAAGCAGTGTGGACATAACCAGTGTGCCAACCAGTGGCGGTGATCAGGATGGTATATTCAACCGGACTTGGCAGATCGCCCCTTCCGGAACCAATTCACGTTCTGTAACCGTAACAGTGTCATGGATAACAAAGGGGAATACCCACAACGTGGCACTGAACACCATCAGCAGGGGGGGGGGATATTGATGTACGGCACACGCCCATCCGCCAACATACGTACCCGCGGGTTTACGCTGGTTGAGATCCTGGTAGCGCTTTCTATAATGGGCATTGCTGTCGGGGCAATCTATGGAATATTCATCGCATCCAACAGATCTTATAAGACACAGGAACATGTAACGGAAGCGCAGCAGGGAGTGCGCGTGGGAACCGATTTTATGGTCAGAGATATCCGCCTAGCGGGGCTGGATCCTCTCGAAACCGCAGGGGCCGGCATTGACGAGGCAACGACAACCAAAATAAGGCTTACGTTCGACAGAGATATGGATGGAACCATTGACCTAGACGACAATGAAGAAATAATAACCTATCAGTACGATCCAGACAATAACAGGCTCCGGCGTTGTCTCTATGAGGAAACTGACAGCGAAAGCTGGCAGACCCTTATTGATAATGTAAGCGCCCTTACGCTCGGATATCTTGACGCAAACGGGAACACCATCGCCTCACCGGTTGCCGCGACAGACCTTGGAAGCATAAAGACTGTCGTGATCTCGATGACATGTGATGGATCAGACTCTCTTGGACAGACATTCTCACGAACACAGAGCACCAGAGTTATCTGCAGGAATCAGTGATATGAATATGAGAAAATGGAGCTTTATGGCAACAACACAAAAAAATACCATAAACAGCGAGAGAGGTTTCGCCCTTGTCACCTCGCTCTTGATACTCGCAGTCATGACTATTATAGGCATAGCAGCAACCACAACTTCAACAATAGAACTGAAAATAGCCGGCAATGAAAATCAGTACACACGCACCTTCTACAACAACGAAGGCGTCCTGATAAATACGATGGAGACCCCCGGCACGTGGTTGACCACAGATTTCCTGACGGCTCTAGAAACTGCCGCGTCATATTCCAGCATTTCGAATGACACGACAGCGGAAATCCGCTGCATCGAAAGCACGAATACTCCTATCCCGGAATTGAGCACCGGGGCGAACAATCTTCCGGCACAACTGCACAGGGACTCACCTCCGAGCGGATCGGGATACAGTATGAAGCATTTTGAGGTGCACAGGTACGGAATTACGACAACCTCCGCGAGCGGAAATACCCAGATACAGACGGGGGTGTGGAAGGTATTTAACAAGAGTCAGTAAAATAAAAGATTCAAGAACATATAAAGGAGAACATGCCATGAAACGGGCCAAACTTATCATAATCATTATGGCTGTCATGCTGTTCACATCGCCGGGAATACTCACAGCGGATGACACGGAGATTTACGGCACGGTAACCATCTCGCTCGAGCCTAACATATTAATTATATTTGACAACTCTGGGAGCATGGGCACCGTCGACGTTGGAGGTGAATCGTACGATCCGGCGATAACATACACCGGGTCATATACCACCAATGAAGTTTACCAAAAAAGCAAGGGTTCCTGGGCATGGTTCGCAGACGATGTCAACGCCCTGAATTGTGAGTCGGTAAAACAGGAATTACTCACAAAAGGCTACGACACCAGTGCGAAAATCCGGTCAGGAAGTTACACCTGCGGAGGCAGCAGGAAGGCGCTTCGACTGGGAAACTACCGAAATTATGACGCATCGGGTGTTGGCGACGCGAGCTCAAGGATATCCGTGGCCAAAGAGGTTATCACCAATCTCATAACCGACACAGAAAATGTGAGATTTGGTCTCATGATTTTTAACACTTCTGAAGGTGGGCATCTCGTGAGTGAATGCGGCACCGACAAGACCACCCTGATAAACGCTATCAACGCCCTCAGCGCTACGACCTGGACACCCCTTGGTGAAACCCTGGCAGAAGCAGGGCTCTACTTCGCTGGCAAACAAAGCTGGTTTAACAGCGTGACCTATACCTCTCCCATGGAGGAACGCTGTCAGAAAAACTACATTATCCTTATGACAGACGGCGCCCCAACCATGGATAACAACTCAAAGCTCACATCGGGAACCTATATCAACGGGGATACCATCGGTGACTATGACGGGGACGGCAGTGACCCCGGATCGTATGCAAGCGATGGGACAGATTATCTGGATGATGTGGCAAAATACCTCTATGAAAACGACTGCAATCCCACGCTTGGAACGGGAACCTCTTTTGAGAAACAGAACATTACTATCTACACCATAGGCTTCCGAACAGAGCAGCAACTGCTGGAAGATACCGCCCTGAACGGGGGCGGGGATTATTACACGGCCAACAGCATATCCGGCTTATCGGAGGCATTCGAGGCGATTATGTCCAACATATCGGATGCGAACGCGATGTTTGTCTCTCCCGTTGTCCCGGTAAGCAGGATGAACCGGACCTATGCGGGAGATCGCATCTATCTGGGATTCTTCAAGCCCCAGCAGAGCGGTATGTGGTTGGGAAATCTAAAGAAATACGGGTTGGACTCGAACGGAGACCTGATAGACGCAAACGGCAACCCGGCCACAATGGCCGACGGCACCATTAAAGACAATGCCCGGTCATACTGGTCATCCTCTGCCGATGGTCCAAACGTGACCTCAGGTGGTGTCGGAGAAATCCTGCTCGATCAGGCAAGCAGAAGCATATACACCTACATGGGCACCCAATCCTCTCTTGTCCACGAGGACAATTTGTTCTCAGCAGACAACACACTGATTACCAACGACCTTTTAGGGCTAACCAGCGATTCTGAGAGAATAAGTCTGATCAGTGACATATACGGGTACGACAGCCTCTGGATACTGGGAGATATCCTCCATTCAGAACCTGCCATCGTTCTTTACAGTTCAACGAGTACTATCATATACGCGGGAAGCAATGACGGGATGATGCACTGTTTCGATGACAGCGACGGCAGGGAACGGTGGGCTTTCATACCACCTAACCAACTCGAACGCTTGACACTGCTCTTGAATGAAGATCATG
>CAZOHQ010000134.1:0-6147 GCA_964579455.1 uncultured Syntrophaceae bacterium
ATACATTTTTTATCCTCGGCCCGAAGGGTCTACCTAACCAGTTAGTAGATAGTTGCTGTATAACTTTCAAAAAATAAGAAACTTGACAAATATTATTTTGATTTATTATAGATTTCTAACGGCATAACTCCAAATATGTGAATGTTATGCAGCAAGATGGATAATCCCATGAAACAGATCCCTTCTGAAATCAAGGTTCCGTACGATTCTCTTCTGGTCAAAAGAGGTGTGCCGCTTGCAGATCACTTTTATTATAAAAAGTGGCTGAGATATTATCTGGATTTTTGTTTTAAATATCATCACGAAAAATTAAAAAAAGAAAGCCTTTCACATTTTATTAACAAATTGCAAAACAAGAACCAGAACGAGCGTCAACAGAAGCAGGCGTTTCACGCAGTATCAATCTTTTATGAAATAAAAAAGGCCGATCAGGATAAGATGGAGGCATTAAATAATAAAAAGGAGAATATTTCAAGAAAAAACCACGGCTTAAAATTAATCAGCGCCGATTGGAGACCCGTCTATGAAAATTTAGAATCGGAAATTAAGTTACGGCACTATTCTCCGAAAACATTAGAGGCTTACAGGGGATGGACCAGACAGTTTCAGGCTTTTACCGGGAGCAAAGATCCGCAATTGTTGTCTGCGCCTGACGTAAAAGATTTTTTAACCTTTTTAGCTGTTAAACGAAAAGTATCGGCTTCGAGCCAAAATCAGGCATTTAATGCCCTTCTGTTCTTGTTCAGGCATGTCATTAAGAATGAATTTGGTGAGTTGAAAGACGTCGTAAGGGCCAAAAGAAAACCGTATATCCCTGTTGTGTTGTCACGGGAAGAGGTTGACGCGATTATTCAATGTCTCTCACATCCGTATGACCTGATAGCAAAGCTTTTATACGGCTGCGGGCTTCGCTTGTCTGAATGCCTTAATCTTCGTATTCAGAATTTTAATTTTGATGCCTGTATCCTGACTGTCCATGATGGAAAAGGAAAGAAAGACCGAACAGTTCCTCTGCCGGAGACAATTGTACCGGAATTAAAAACGCATCTTGAAGCTGTTATAAATCTGCATGACAGAGATGTTGATTCAGGGTTTGCCGGCGCTTTTCTTGTTGGTTTGTTGGAGAAAAAATATAAAAATGCCGCAAAAGAGTTGGTCTGGCAATGGTTTTTTCCCGCAAAGACATTAACCTTTGTTCCGGAAACGAAAGAATATAAACGCTATCATCTTCACGAAACTCACGTCCAGAAAGCAATCAGGCGGGCCGTAAGAAAAGCGAAAATTCTCAAACGAGCTTCCGCCCATACGTTTCGTCACAGTTTTGCGAGTCATTTATTACAGGCAAATTATGATATTCGTACTATCCAGGAATTATTGGGACACAGTGATGTAAGAACAACGATGATCTATACTCATACGATTCAAAGCCTGACGATTAAAGAGGCTAAAAGCCCGCTCGATTTTTGACGAAAACCACAGAACATGGGGGGGTAGCCATTAATTTTTCGAGAAATGTTGATTACCATTTTTTTGTATTTCGGAAATGATCCCAAAGTAATAAAGCTTTATCGCAATGTAAATAAAAGAGAGGGAGGATATCAGCCATGCCGCTGGTTTTTGTGGACGGAACAACTCTCAATTACCGGTTCGACGGACCCGAACACGGACCGGTTGTGATGCTTTCGAATTCGTTGGCATCGGATCTGACTATGTGGGACTCCCAGATTCCCGGTCTGGCGAGGGCGGGTTATCGAACGCTACGGTATGATAGCCGCGGACATGGCCGCTCTGGTGTGCCCGCGGGTCCATACTCAATCGAGATGCTGGCGGGCGCTGCTGTACGCTTGATAAATGAGCTCGGCTTGGAAAAGGTCCATTTCTGTGGCCTCTCGATGGGTGGAATGGTCGGTCAGATCCTGGGTAGCAGGCATAGTGAACGGTTGCTTTCGTTGACGCTCTGTTCTACGGCGGCGCATCTGCCCCCGCGCGAGATCTGGGATGAACGCATTGAAGCAGTCAGTGAGAAGGGCATGGATGCCGTCGTCGATGCAACCATTGACCGATGGTTTACCAAAGCCGGTCAGGAGCGCTTGGAAACCGAGGTTAGAAAGATCCGATACATGATTCTCTCTGCGCCGTTGGACGGCTTTTGTGCCTGCTGCGCGGCCCTTCGGGATATGGACCTGCGTGATCCCATACGCGCCATTCCGACGCGAACCCTGATTATGGTTGGGGAGTATGATCAGGGCACTCCCGTATCGGCGGCACGGTTCATCCATGAACAGATAGCCGGTTCAGAGTTGAGGATCATTCCGGACGCGGCCCATTTTGCCAATGTGGAGCAGGCCGACGTTTTCAACGAAGCTCTTCTGGAATTCATAGGGACGAAGGTTGCATGATACATCTGTGCGCCCGTCACCCATAAGGGAAACCGCTTGCGGTCTCGGTATCAGTTGACATAGGAGCAGATCAATGAAGATTGAAGATGTGAAAAAGGTTCTCATTCTCGGTGCGGGCAGCATGGGACAGCAGATCGGTTTCCAGTGCGCTCTTCACGGCTATGACGTTGTTCTCTATGACATAACGGATGATGTGTTTGAGAAGGCCCTGGCCAGGATCGGAAAGATCGCGTCGGGGATGGCAGGGAGGGGCAAGATAACACAGGAGCAGGCTCAAGACGCGTTAATGAGAATAACGACAACAGCCGATCCCGAAGAGGCGGCCCGGGAGGCCGACATTATCAGTGAATCGGTACCCGAAGACCCTCAACTGAAAGGGAGGGTTTTTGCCCGGTTCAATAACCTCTGCCCCCCACGCACGATATTCACAACAAATACGTCAACACTGGTGCCTTCCCTGTTCGCGGAGGAAACGGGAAGACCCGCCCAGTTCGCGGCGTTCCATTTCCATGATATCAGGACAAATAATGTTGTCGATATCATGCCGCACCCGGGAACTTCACCGGAAACGGTTAAGCTGATAGAAGAGTTCGCGGGGAGTATCGGGCAGATTGCCATCGTTCTCCATAAGGAGCAGAGTGGGTATGTCTTCAATACCATGCTGACGAAGTGGTTTGAGGCGGCGCTGACCCTGGCGGCGAATGGCGTCGCGTCGGTGGAAGATATTGACCGCTCCTGGATGGGTGTCATGAATGCGCCGACAGGCCCCTTCGGAATCATGGACCAGATCGGTCTGAACACCGTATGGATCATCATCGAGTACTGGGCGAATGAAAATAATAATCCTCAAGCGAAGACGAATGCGGATTTTGTCAAAGGATATGTGGAGAAAGGATCGCTGGGGGCTAAATCGGGACGGGGATTTTACACCTATCCCGATGCTTCGTATCGGCAACCGGGATTTATGAAGTAACAGCGGCCGGTGTCTGAAGAGTGTTTTACCGATTCAGGCTGGCGAATTCATTCGAGGTCAGGGTATGAGCAGGGCGTGATGAAATCAAATCTCATATGTACACATTGTCGAAAGACCTATCCTGTTGACAGGGTCCATCCCCGCTGTGATTCATGCGACGAGCCCCTGGAAGTGGAAAGGGTGACGGCGGGAAAAATCATCGGGGGAGACGTCTTTCATCAAACCATTCTGGAGCGGTATGCCGATTTTTTCCCCTTTTCAGAAAGCGAAAGGACGATATCCCTTCGGGAGGGCTTTACCCCCCTCGTGAAATCATCGCGGCTCGCTTCCGCATTACGGGTAAAATCACTCCTCTTTAAAAACGAAAGCCAGAATCCCACCTGGTCTTTCAAGGACAGGGGCACCGTGTGCGGCGTTAATCATGCCCTGAGCCTGGGATACGAGAGGATAGGGACGGTATCGAGCGGCAATATGGCCGTGTCCGTGGCCGCCTATGGCGCGCGGGCGAAACTCAGAACCGTTATTCTCGTCTCCGCAGATATCCCACCGGAAAAGCTTGACCCGATTGCCATCTATGACCCTCTTCTGATACGGGTCGATGGTGATTACGGGGATCTCTATTTTCAGAGCCTTGCAATCGGGAAAGACTGCGGCATCTATTTTATCAATTCCGATGTGCCTTTCAGGGTGGAAGGATCAAAGACGATCGCCTTTGAGATCTGCGAGGAGATGAATTTTGAAACGCCCGATTTTGTCATCGTGCCGACGAGTTCGGGGGGCAATCTGCGGGGTATCATGAAGGGATTTGAGGAATTTCTGACCTGCGGCCTTATTAAGAAAGTTCCCCGCTTTGTCTGCGCCCAGGCAAGCGGCTGCGCGCCCATATACAAAGCCTATTCGGAAGATATCGAAAAGGTGTCCCCTTTCCAGAGCCCCGATACGATTGCCCATGCCATTGAAAACCCCTTTCCCCCTAGCGGGAATGAGGTTCTGAGAAAGATACGGGAAACCGGGGGGATTATTGTCGCCGTTGGGGATGATGAAATCCTTCGGGCGCAGAAAAGACTCGCGGCGGAAGGGATCTTCGCCCAGCCCGCCGCGGCGGTTCCCCTTGCGGCGCTCACACGATTGAGAGCGGAAAAGACAATCGATGAAGAGAGTACCGTTGTCTGTATCGTGACGGGGAGCGGTCTGAAATACACCGCCGCCTTTGAAAAACACGACCTCAAGACGGCCGAGTGCGGGATTGAGGATCTTGCAGATTTTGTCAAGCGGTATGTGGAGAAAGGATAACCGGGGAGAAATCGAGACGGGGATTTTACCCCTGTCCCGATGCTTCGTATCGGCAGCCTTTAGTTCGATAGTAATAGCGGCCGGTGCATCAATAGTGGTCTAACGATTTTCTAATTACAATGTGAGGTGTTCGACAGGATGGGTTCATACACACGGCAGCAATTGAAAGAGTTCGTATCGCCACGCAATATTGCCGTTGTCGGGGCGTCATCCAACAATCAGTGGTTCGGAAACATACTGGCCAATGCACTGAGAGTGGGCTTTGAGGGGCAGTTCTACCCGGTTAACCCCGGGGCAGATGAAGTACACGGTATCAGGGCATACCGGAGCATCTCGGATCTCCCCGACGGAACGGTTGATCTTGCCATTCTCCTTGTAAAGAGTTCTCTCGTTATGGGATCCCTTGAAATGCTGAGACAAAAAGAAATCACGAATGTGCTTCTTATCTCATCCGGGTTTGCGGAGACGGGGGAAGAAGGGCGGCGCATGCAGGATCGGCTCAGACAGTACTGTACACAACACGGCATAGTCCTGATGGGACCAAATTGCCTGGGATTCATAAATCTGCGAGAGAGCGTGAGCACCTTTTGCGGCGGTGCGGTGGAAGGAGAACTGATTCCGGGTTCGGTTGGTGTGGTCGGACAGAGTGGCGCAATCTCCGAGGTGATTGTCACAAAAATACTGAAGAAGTCTGTCGGAGTTTCTCTATACGTGACAACCGGCAATGAGGCAATGCTTCAGGCTGAAGATTGCATGGAATCTCTTGTCTGCGATGAATCCACCCGGGTAATCACCTGTTTTATCGAAGAATTCAGGAACATTGAGAAACTGAAACAGGTGGCATTCGAGGCTGCCCGCAGGAAGATACCCATAATAATTCTGAAGATCGGACGCTCGGCGAAGGCGAGGAAGGCGGCAGTCTCCCATACCGGAGCCCTTGCCGGTAAAGACACGATCGTTGACGGGCTTTTCAAACAGCTTGGAATCATACGGGTAGAGACTATTGAAGAGCTCGCGGAAACGGCCGCCATCTTTTCCCGGTGCAGACTTCCTGAAGGAAAAGGTCTGGGGATCTGCACCTTTTCCGGAGGATTGGGCGGTCTGTATGCCGACTTGTGCGAAAAGTATGGTATCGAACTTCCGTCATTGCAGGAAAAAACCATACAACGTTTGAAGTCACTTCTTCCCGAATTTGCACAGCCGGATAATCCTCTTGATGTAACCGGGTCAGGATTTATGCAGGGATTGAATGAGATTGTCCGGTCAATGATGGAAGATGAAAATATCGATATTATCGCTCCGATCTTTATTCCACCAAAGGATACGGATGATCCCGTTGCGTTTCTCAATGAATCATACATGTCCCTTATCGATGCCGTGGATAAACCTGTTGTCCCGATTATCTTCAGGGAAATGACGGATTATGCCGGAGAGTATCTGCGCGACAGGGGATTGTACTTCATAGAGAATCCGGATATCGGG
>CAZOHQ010000135.1:0-6081 GCA_964579455.1 uncultured Syntrophaceae bacterium
CTCCGCGGGCATGCCGAAGGAATCCCATCCGATGGGATGCAGCACGTTATATCCGCACATCTTCTTGTACCGTGCCACCACGTCGCCGATGGTATAGTTTCTCACGTGCCCCATATGGATCCTTCCGGAAGGATAGGGAAACATCTCCAGAAGATAATATTTTTCCTTCGCGGTGTCTTCGCTTACCTTGAAGGTCTTTTCTTCCTCCCAGCATTTCTGCCACTTTTCTTCTATTTTCCGAGGGTTGTATTTCCTATTCATGTTGCGCTCCCTTATTCAATGTGGAAGGAATCTCTAACACGTCTCAGGCTTTCTTTCAATCTCATTTTTCCAATTATTCATGTCCCTTCCTTGACATATGAAAGCCCGATAAATATATTACTTTTCAGAAAACGTGGGGACGGCAATGGAAGATATTGAAGACATCATCATACGGTCATTCAGGGAGAGCAGCCGCGTTAAAGAGATTTTTGTAAATGAGAATCTCTCCAGGCTTGTCAAGGTTATCGATATAATAACGCAGGCCCTCAGCGGGGGGAACAAGATCCTCCTGTTCGGAAACGGGGGGAGCGCCGCTGATTCTCAACACATTGCAGCGGAATTCATCAACAGGTTTCTCATAGAGAGACCACCCCTTCCAGCAATTGCTCTGAGTACTGATACATCCGTGATAACAAGCATCGCCAACGATTATGATTTCTCGGAGATCTTCTCCAAGCAGATAAAAGCATTGGGGCATGAGGGAGACATAGCATGGGGCATGAGCACCAGCGGTTCTTCACCCAACGTGATAAAGGCCTTTGAAGTAGCAAGCAGATTGGGGATGACGACTATAGCCTTCACTGGAAAGGATGGAGGGCGAATGGCAGAAATAGTAGACTTTTGTCTTAACGTTTCCTCCAACAGCGTACCCCACATTCAGGAAGCCCATATTACAGCGGGGCACGTTGTCTGTGACATGATAGATTACAAACTGTTTAAAAAACCTGAGAATCACTCCTGAACAGCAAAGGATAATAATTTAACTATGGGCGAAGAATTCATGAAAGATTGGGAATATAAAGAAGAAGAACATAGCGACAAGGCAAAGCAGGATGCCGCTCATGCGAAACCGGCCTCAAAGAAAGAGCTTCTATCAAGATTGGAAGAGGCCGAGAAGGAATCTTCTGAAAATTACGACAAATACCTGCGCGCCTGCGCCGAGCTTGAAAATTACAAAAAACGAGCGGCGAAAGACCGCGAGAATTTTATAAAATATGGCAATGAGACCCTCATAAAAGACATATTGCCGACAGTGGACAGCATGGAGAGGGCACTGGAACACGCATCCAACTCTGATGACTTTGAGGCCTTCGTGAACGGACTCAGACTGATCCGCGATACCTTTATCTCCGTTCTTGGCAAACATAGCGTTGAGGAGATAGACGCCATCGGCAAAGACTTTGATCCCAACTTTCACGAGGCAATGATGCAGGTGGAAGGCAAAAAGAAAGAAGACAACAAGGTTGTTGAAGAGTTTGAAAAGGGATACCTGCTGAACGGTAGATTGCTGAGGCCGTCAAAGGTGTCTATATCAAAAAATAAAAACAAATAGGATAATATAATAGGAGGACTAATTACATGGGTAAAATTATAGGAATCGATCTGGGAACAACAAACTCGTGTGTCGCTGTAATGGAAGGGAGCGACCCGAATGTGATAGCAAACCAGGAAGGGGGCAGGACTACTCCATCAGTGGTAGCTTTTACAGAAAGCGGCGAGCGTCTGATCGGGCAGGTCGCAAAAAGACAGGCGATCACCAATCCGGAAAATACCGTTTACGCGGTAAAGAGACTGATAGGAAGAAAATTTTCATCAAAGGAAGTACAGTACGATATTACCATCAGCCCCTTCAAGATAACAGAGGGAACAAACGGCGATGCTCAGATCACAGTGCGAGACAAGAACTACAGCACACCTGAGATATCTTCAATGATACTCGTAAAGATGAAGCAAACCGCGGAAGATTATCTGGGAGAGACGGTGACCGATGCGGTAATTACCGTCCCCGCCTATTTCAATGATTCACAGAGGCAGGCAACAAAGGACGCAGGGAAGATCGCGGGATTGAACGTCCTTCGAATCATAAACGAGCCGACCGCGGCAGCGCTCTCTTATGGTCTCGACAAGAAAGGAGATGAGAAGATAGCGGTATTCGATCTGGGTGGTGGGACCTTTGATATCTCTATCCTTGAACTGGGTGGCGGCGTTTTTGAAGTCAAATCAACCAATGGCAATACCCATCTGGGCGGAGAAGACTTCGACCAGAAGCTGATAGACTATATAGCGGATGAATTCAAAAAGGCTCAGGGGATCGACCTGAAAAGCGACAAGATGGCCCTCCAGCGCATTAAGGAAGCGGCGGAAAAGGCGAAGATGGAACTCTCTTCATCCATGGAGACAGACATAAATCTGCCCTTTGTCACGGCTGACTCGTCCGGCCCCAAGCATCTCAACATGAAACTTACCAGAGCCAAAATGGAAATGCTCGTCGAAGATCTGATAGAAAAGCTCGCGGCACCATGCAAGACCGCGCTGAAGGATGCCGGGATGAGCACTGCAGACATTAACGAGGTCATCCTTGTCGGGGGTATGACACGTATGCCTCGAGTCCAGCAGAAGGTCAAAGAGATATTCGGCAAAGAGCCCAACAAGGGAGTAAACCCGGATGAAGTGGTTGCCGTGGGAGCAGCCATCCAGGGCGGCGTGCTGGCCGGTGATGTGAAGGACGTACTCCTCTTGGATGTGACGCCTCTGTCCCTCGGCATAGAGACCCTGGGAGGTGTCATGACAAAGCTCATAGAGAAGAATGCCACCATCCCGACGAAGAAAAGCCAGACATTCTCCACGGCCGCGGACAACCAGCCGGCGGTGAGTATCCATGTCCTGCAGGGAGAACGCTCCATGGCGGCGGATAACAGGACGCTCGGCAGATTTGAGCTGACAGGGATTCCAGCGGCCCCCAGGGGGCTCCCGCAGATCGACGTCACCTTCGATATCGACGCCAACGGAATCGTCCATGTATCAGCCAAGGATCTCGGCACGGGGAAGGAACAGAGCATTAAGATCACCGCATCGAGCGGACTTTCCGATGAAGAGATCGACAAGCTGGTCAAGGAAGCGGAAGTTCATGGGGAGGACGACAAGAAGAAAAAGGAACTGATAGAACTGAGAAATCAGGCAGACTCCATGATATACGGTGTCGAAAAGAACCTGAAAGAGATGGGCGATCAGATAGACGCCGACCAGAAATCCAAGATAGAAGACTCCATCGCCAAGCTCAAGAAGGCTATGGAAGGAGATGACGTCGACGCCATAAAAGCCGCCCATGAGGAAACAACCCAGGCATCGCACAAATTGGCGGAGGCCATATACGCGAAGGCAACCGCTAAAGAGCAGGAGGCCGCGGCCGGCGCTGCGGAAGGTGGAGCCCAGGCCGAACCGTCAAAGGCGGACGACGACGTGGTGGATGCCGATTTCGAGGAAGTAGACAAATAGGTATCTGAGCAACCATCTTTGGTACAGACATCAATGCCCGGGGAATACTCCCCGGGCATTTTTTATGGACTCCCGCTTGACACAAAACCTCCTTTTTGTCATACTTTATCAACCGAGATACACTCCGACTCAGAAACAAAGTCCCCTTCAGCGCCACCCGTTCCTCACGATTTTCAGATTCTCCTTCTTTCAGGTCGGTCGGGCGTCAGTCCCGGGGCTTTGAGCTTGAAACCCCTATCCAGAAAGCGTCTATTATCGGCAGGTAACAGCGGCACCATACGAAAGATCGAAGACAGGGGATTGCCCTATGATCATCACTCACGCAGCTTGTATGCTCGCAGGATTCCTCTCAATGGCTGCGGGCATTACCACAGCACTATTCATGAGAGATAAATCGTGGTGGCTTCCCGTTCACCGGCGGTTCGGCTCCGTTGGGGCAATTTGCGTCCTTCTCGGATTTATGGCGGCGCTCATTATGATTTCCCGGCAGACCGGCCGGCATTTTGCCGTGCCGCACGCCTGGCTGGGCCTTGCCACGATCCTGTCCGTTCTGTGTACGTACACGGCGGGTCTGATGCAGTTCAAGATAAAGACCGTAAGGGTACGATCGCTGCACCGGTGGGCCGGCCGCGGGACGTTCGCGCTGATGATTCTCAATATCGTATCGGGGCTCTTCCTGGCCGGGATCCTTTAGCGTGAACAGATCATATCCTTGCATGCAGTATGATCAAAATTGACCGTGGTAAGAATAGATCCAGCCAGGAAAACAACATTATCAAAGAGACAGGCATTCCTGCAGAAAAGGAGGGAACACCATGAATGTTTTGATTGTGTACTATTCAATGTACGGTCATGTCCATCGCCTTGCTCAGGCGGTAGCCGAAGGCGTCAGAGAGGTTGAAGGCGCGGAAGCGGTCCTGCGCCGGGTCCCGGAAACGCTCCCGGAGGAGGCGCTCAAAAAGATGGGCGCCCTGGAGACACAAAAGTCATTAGCCTCCGTTCCGGTATGCCGGATCGATGAACTCGGCACTGCCGACGCGGTCATCTTTGGAACACCGACACGATTCGGCAATATGTGCGGGCAGATGCGCCAGTTTCTCGATGCGACCGGCGGTCTCTGGTCAAAGGGTGCCCTCCTCGGAAAGGCGGGGAGCGTCTTTACCAGCTCAGGAACCCAGCACGGGGGACAGGAATCGACAATCCTCAGTTTTCACGTTAACCTTCTTCATTACGGGATGGTCTTAGTGGGGCTTCCGTACAGCTTCGAGGGTCAGTCGAGATGCGACGAAATAACCGGCTGTTCTCCCTACGGCGCCTCGACCATCGCCGGGAGCAGCGGAGAGCGTACCCCCACGGAAAACGAACTGGCGGGCGCGCGCTTTCAGGGACGATATGTCGCCACCATCGCCGCAAAACTGGCGCGGTAAGTCCCTGCACCGGAAGAAGGCAGCCGGTTCAAGATGAGAACCCGTTGCAAAGAAGATAAAACAAGAAAGGTGACTGCATCGTGAAGAAATATCTTTTCAGTGTGGGAGCGGTTTTGTTTTTCCCGGTCTATGCGTTTGCCGAAACCGGTGAGCGTGGGTGCTGGCCTGGATGGGGCCACATGATGGGTCCCGGTTTTGGAGGAATGGTTATGTGGATACTACTTCTCATCGCTGTTGTCCTGATCGTCTATTTTATCATGCGGACGTTAAAAGGGGGCGGCACATCGCCGCACGAAACTCCTCTGGATGTCCTCAAGAAACGATATGCGCAGGGTGAAATCACCAAAGAGAAATTCGACGAGATGAAAAAAGATTTGAAGGAATAACGACGCACATCGATTCCGGAAAAGAGATGCAGAGGGCCTGAAGGCCTTGGGGGGAACAATAGGAACTTTCATACAACCGGGAAAGGAGGATCTTCCATGAACAAATCAAGAACCATCTATCTATGCACCGTTATGGTGCTACTGTGTGCGTTCAGTCTCTACCCTTCCTGCGCATCTGCGGCAGATCAGAAGGGCTCCGTAACGGTGGCATCGAAGATCGACACCGAAGGCGCCCTGCTGGGACAGATGATCGTGCTGATGCTCAGGGACAGCGGCTTCGAGGTCAAGGACAAGACGGAATTCGGCCCGACCGACCTGATCAGAAAAGCCATCATCAGCGGAGAGATCGACATCTATCCCGAATACACGGGGAATGGGGGATTCTTCTTCAGTAATACCGATCCAGCCGCATGGAAAGATGCCCGGAAAGGGTATGAAACCGTCAGGAAACTGGATTTCGACGCGAACGGGATCGTCTGGCTGAAGCCCGCTCCGGCAAACAACACCTGGGCCATCGCGGTGAGAAAAGACCTCTCCGTGAAGGAAAACATAAAAACTCTTGCTGACCTCGCCCGTTACGCGCAGGGGGGAGGAGCGGTAAAGCTGGCCGGTTCGGAAGAATTCGTGAGCCGTCCCGACGCGCTCCCGGCCTTCGAAAAGGCGTACGGCTTCCATCTCAGTAAGAAACAACGCCTCGTCCTTTCGGGGGGAAAAACGGCGCAGACCGAAAA
>CAZOHQ010000136.1:0-6026 GCA_964579455.1 uncultured Syntrophaceae bacterium
CACGAAAGATGTCCCACCCGTTAACCGAATCAAGGGTGAAAGAGACGTATCGGGAAACAGTGGGCAAGCTTAAGCCTTACGTTGTTACGCGAGATTGAAGCAACAGATTTTTAAAGATGCATTCGGTATCGAAGAATTGGAGATGAACTCTTAGAGAATTAAGAGGATTCTTCTGTCTTGAAAATGCACGGCAGGCGCATGTGTCTCATTTGCTGTCATTTTATCAAACGAAGACAACTAGAATAGCTCTTGTCTTGAACTGAAGCGTGAGCGCGTTCACCGCTGCGTAGAAGAGCTTTTTGCAAACTTGTCACGTGTTGCAGTATAGGGAGATGTTTGTTGTCTGATTTTTATATTGACAATCAGTCTCTTGAAGTGTTATCAGATCAGTTCATTTTTAGAAAGAGTATATACATGCGCGCGAGAAACCTTATTGACATCATCATAATTAGCGGGCTCCTTATAGGAGGGGGCATACGTGTAACCTGATGATGGAATAAGTTTCTGAACGATAAAAATCAAAAATCCGCTATCAGGTTTCCTGATAGCGGATTTTTTGTTTTAGGGGGAGGACAATGGAAAGATCGGATGTGTTAATTTACGACACCACGTTACGGGACGGTACGCAGGGGTACCAGATAAGCTTTTCTGCGGAGGACAAACTGCGCATAGCCAGAAGACTGGATAACGCCGGTTTCCACTATATAGAGGGAGGATGGCCGGGTTCGAATCCCAGGGATATGCGCTTTTTCCGGATGGCCGGAGAGGTTGAGTTTCAACACGCGCGCCTTGCAGCGTTTGGCAGCACCAGAAAACCCGGCCTGTCACCTGGGGATTGCCCCAATATACAGGCGTTGCTGGAGGCGAACACGCCGGTTGTGACCATCTTCGGAAAGAGCTGGGACCTTCATGTCACCCAGATCCTGGGGATTTCACTGGATGAAAATCTCTCGCTCATCGACGATTCGGTCCGGTATCTGAAATCAAAGGGGAAAGAGGTGATCTATGACGCGGAACACTTCTTCGACGGATACAAGAATAATTCTCAGTACGCCCTCAAGACGATACAGGCCGCCCAGGAGGCCGGTGCCGACGCGATAGTCCTTTGTGATACCAACGGGGGAACCCTCACGTGGGAGTTGACCGGGATCGTGGCAGAAGTAGCAGCCCTGATTTCCCCGAAACGGTTTGGCATTCACGTGCATGATGATTGCGGCCTCGCGGTGGCCAATTCACTTTCCGCCGTCATGTTCGGGGCTACTCTGGTCCAGGGAACGGTCAACGGATATGGTGAGCGATGCGGAAATGCCGACCTGATCTCTATTATTGGCAATCTTAATCTGAAGATGGGGAAAAGGTGCATTTCACAATCATCGGTCCGGTGTCTTACCGGCCTGTCGCGGTATGTAAGCGACATTGCGAATACGCCCCCTGTCAAGTCGAAACCCTTTGTCGGCAGCAACGCCTTTGCCCACAAAGGAGGCGTGCATGTGAGCGCTATTATGAAAAATCCCGCAGCCTATGAGCACACAGATCCACAGCTCGTGGGAAACAAACGCAGGGTGATTGTGTCGGATCTTTCAGGGAGGAGCAATATCGAACATAAGGCAAAAGAACTGGGCATCGATCTCGGCAAAGATAACGGTGTGAGCAAAAAAATTGTCCGAGATATAAAAAAGATGGAGGATGAAGGATATCAGTTTGACACCGCTGACGGTTCTCTTTCGCTCTTGATGAAGAGGGCGATCGGAAGTCTGAGGGAGACCTTTGTCCTCGAGTCTTTTCGTGTGATGGACGAGAAGACAAAGGACAATATCTCCCACTCTCAGTCTACGATAAAGATATCCGTGGGCGGAGAATATGAGATTACCGCCGCCGAGGGAAATGGACCTGTCAACGCCCTGGATAATGCGCTCAGAAAGGCGTTGATTAAATTTTATCCCCGAATCAGCGAAATGCACCTTATAGACTTTAAGGTCAGGATACTGGAGGGAACCGACGGAACGGCGGCAAAGGTTCGCGTTCTGCTTGAATCGCGTGATGACAGTGATGAGTGGACTACTATTGGGGTATCTGAAAATATTATTGAGGCAAGCTGGCACGCGCTAGCCGATAGTATACAGTATAAATTGAGTAAGGATAACGGTACGGATCATGCCCCGAAGGAGAAGAAATAAATGAAATCAGAAAGCGACAGAGTGTTTATATTCGACACAACCCTGCGTGACGGAGAACAGTCTCCCGGTTTCAGTATGAATTCCGAAGAGAAACTCAGGTTCGCGAGACAGTTGGAGAAACTGGGCGTTGATATTATCGAGGCGGGATTTCCTGTTGCGTCGGAGGGGGATTTTTTGTCGGTTCAACGAATAGCCGGGGAGATAAAGAAATCACAGGTTGCCGCGCTTGCCAGGACCAGTCTTGGAGATATCGACAGGGCATGGGATGCGATCAGGGAGGCGGCGCTCCCCAGGATACACACCTTTATCTCAACGTCCGATATACACATAAAACACCTGTTGAACATGACGAGAGAGCAGGTACTGAAAGAGGCACGCATCGGGGTAAAACATGCATGCAGTCTCACCGGGAATGTGGAATTCTCGGCCCAGGACGCTACAAGGACAGACCGGAACTACCTGTGTGAGATAGTGGAGGCTGTTATAGACGCGGGAGCCACAACCGTTAATATCCCAGATACGGTTGGATATGCCATGCCGGATGAGTTCGGCGAATTGATAGCATACCTGTTTGACAACGTGGGCAACATCAAGAAGGCTGTTATATCCGTTCACAGCCATGATGATCTCGGCGTTGCGGTTGCCACCTCCCTTTCCGGCCTGAAGGCGGGGGCGAGACAGGTGGAGTGCACGATAAACGGCATAGGCGAGCGGGCGGGCAATGCTTCATTGGAAGAGGTTGTCATGGCACTTGAAACGAGGCGCGATATCCTGGGACTTTACACAAACATCAAGACGAAGCACATATATCACTCATCAAGACTGCTGACTGACATAACGGGGGTGCAGGTTCAGCCCAACAAGGCGATCGTCGGGACGAACGCCTTTGCCCATGAATCCGGCATCCATCAGGCTGGTCTTATCAAGGATAAGATGACCTACGAGATTATGACCCCGGAGGCGGTGGGTGTGCCGGAAACGAATATCGTTCTGGGGAAACACTCCGGACGGCACGCCATCAGGGAACGCCTCAAGAAGATGGGATTCGATCTTGCCAAGGAGGAGGTCAATACGGTATTTAAGCGCTTCAAGGAACTCGCGGACATCAAGAAGGAGATGTTTGATGAGGATATCGAGGCGATTATCGCCGAGGATATATTCAGAAGGCCAGAGAAGTATAAACTCCTGTACCTCAGCGTGGTGAGCGGAAACGCGGCAATCCCGACCGCGACCGTTCAGATGGAGATGGATGGTGAGGTCATGCGGGAGGCGTATTTCGGCGTAGGGCCGATCGACGCCACCTTTGCCACTATCAGGAAGCTGACGGACACGAATCACCATCTGGTCAAATATCAGGTGCACGCCGTAACAGAGGGTACTGACGCTCAAGGAGTGGTGACCGTTCAACTCAGGCACAAAAAGCGTATCGTCTCCGGGCGGGGATCGGATCCTGATGTCCTTGTCGCGTCGGCAAAGGCGTATATAAACGCGCTGAACAGAATTGAGACTTTTCAATACGTGACGATGAAAAACGGCAAATCCCCGCATTCTGCAAAGGGTAAGGCGGGTTCGGTCGTTAGGAATAATGCAGGGGATAAACAGTGAAAATTGCGCAGGGGCGGTTTTCCCTGCCCTTTGCGATCATGAATACAGGAGATAACGAATATGCCAATGACCATTACTGAGAAGATACTGGCTACTCACGCCGGACGGGATCGGGTTTCCCCCGGAGATCTGATAGAGGCGAAGGTCGATGTGGCCCTCGCGAATGACATCACGGCGCCCCTTGCCATCAAGGTGTTTGGTGAGATAGGGGAGGAGAAGGTATTTGACACCGACAAGGTAGTCCTGGTGGCCGATCACTTCGTTCCCAACAAGGATATCGCCTCGGCACAGCAGGTCAAACTCGTGCGCGAGTTTGCTAAAGAGCAGGGGCTGAAGAACTATTTTGAAGGAGGCGATTCGGGTATAGAGCACGTGATACTCCCGGAGAAGGGGCTGGTCCTTCCTGGACAGCTTATCATCGGCGCCGACAGCCACACATGCACCTATGGCGCCCTGGGAGCGTTTTCCACGGGGGTGGGAAGCACCGATCTCGGGGCGGTGATGGCCACCGGAGAGATATGGCTCAAGGTCCCGCCGACCATTCTGCTGCGGTATGAGGGAACTCTGCGACCCCATGTGGGGGGAAAGGACCTGATTCTGCACACGATAGGTCTCCTCGGTGTCGAGGGCGCCCTGTACTGCGCCATGGAGTTTTCCGGCAGCGTAATCAGGAGACTTCCCATGCATCAGCGCTTCACCATGTCAAATATGGCCATTGAGGCCGGTGGAAAGAACGGGATCATCGAACCGGACGAGACGACCCTCGCCTACATGGCTGAGAGGACATCCGAACGATTCGAAGTCTTTCGGAGTGATCCCGACGCGGAGTATGAACAGGTGATCGACATCGATGTGAGCCGGATTGAACCGCAGGTGGCGTTTCCGCATCTTCCATCGAATGTGAGGCCGATCTCGCAGGCGGGAGCCGTCCCGATCGACCAGGTGGTGATCGGCTCCTGCACGAACGGCTGGCTGGAGGACCTGCGTGACGCGGCGCGGATTCTGAAGGGAAGGAGAGTTTCCCCCTGCCTGAGACTGATAATCATGCCCGGTTCTCCGTTGATATATAAGATGGCGATGCGGGAGGGTATTCTGGAGACATTTCTGGATGCAGGGGCCGTTATCGGTCCGCCCTGCTGCGGTCCCTGTCTGGGAGGACACATGGGAATTCTCGCGTCGGGGGAGAAGGCCGTGTCCACAACGAATCGTAACTTTATCGGGAGGATGGGACATCCGGAGAGCGAAGTCTATCTCGCCGGTCCCCTTGTCGCGGCAGCATCCGCGGTTTTGGGAAGGGTTGGCGGACCCGATGAACTGTAACGGGGAAAATATGCAGGGATGGAGAAGATAATGATACAGGGAAGAATATGGAAGTTTGGTGACGACGTAGACACGGATGTTATAATACCCGCGCGCTACTTGAATGTGTCCGCCGAGGCCGAACTGGCAAAGAACTGTTTTGTCGATATCAGGCCGGATTTCGCGGGAGCGGTTTCGGTTGGTGACATTCTGGTTGCTGGCAAAAACTTCGGATGCGGGTCTTCACGAGAACACGCGCCGCTGGCGATAAAGGCGGCGGGGATCAGGGTGATCATTGCCGAGAGCTTTGCCCGGATCTTTTACCGGAATGCCTTCAATATCGGCCTGCCCCTCCTGGAATCGGTGGAGGCATCGGAGGGTCTGTCCGACGGTGAAAGAGCCGCCGTCGATCTTGCCGCCGGGAGGATCAAGGGGACGGGTGGCGCATTTCAGGCCCAGCCGATCCCCGATTTCATGACTCGACTGATCGCCGCGGGGGGACTGGTGGCGTATGTCAGGAAGGTAAAGGCCGGAAGGTAGGGAAGGACCTTCGAAGACCTGAGTATTATGCAGTGAGTATATAGTGTGCTATTTCACTCCCCATCTTGGCCGTCCCGACAATATCACTGGTGTCGGTGGCGATGTCGGGGGTGTGCTTCCCCGAGCTGAGGGCCTGTGCAACGGCCCGTTCGATGGCTCCGGCGGCCTCTTCGTTGTTCAGCGTATATCTTAAAAGCATGGCAGCTGACAATATCTGCGCGATGGGATTCGCAATTCCCTTTCCCGCGATGTCGGGCGCCGATCCGCCGGCAGGTTCGTACAGGCCGAACCCCGTTTCGTTCAGGCTGGCCGATGCGAGAAGCCCCATCGATCCGGTCAGCATGGCGCACTCATCGGAGATGATATCCCCGAACATGTTCCCGCAGAGCATGACATCAAACTGAT
>CAZOHQ010000137.1:0-1833 GCA_964579455.1 uncultured Syntrophaceae bacterium
CTGTTGATGATTTCTGGACCGGATAAAGAACGAATCGTATCCAGAATGGTACGATCTTCCCGGCTGCCTACCAAGACTACCACGAAGTTATCGTTTCCGGCCAATACGGCGGCCACCCGGGCAAATTTCTCCGGTGGCCATGATTTCCATTGATACAAGGCGCAAGGGGCAATGCTGACAATAGAATCGTCATCTTTTATCCCTTTTTCGCCCAGATATTCTTCAATATACTTCATATCATTTTCAGGGATGTTCAGTTCCGGTTCTCTATCTTTCACCGCCACCCCGAGTGCTTCCACGAGATGAAGCGTTTCATCCTTTGCATGCTTACATTTGCCTTTGATTGCGTGCGTCAGCAAAAAGCCTCCACCCCTTGTATCTTTCGCGAACCGGAAACGGGCTGCCGACAAAAAAAGAGGGATGATGCTGAGCAAATCACCCCTCAGATCGATCCCTACATCATACTTACCCTGTCTTAACGTTCTGATGAAATCCAGTTCCTCTCTGAAACGCGGTCTTCTGTTCCCCCGAAAAACGCTGAACAGAAAACTATCGTGAATAATAAGAAGATCATACCAAGGAATACAGTCTGCGATACCGGCAGTCCACGGACTAATGACCAGCGTTATCTCCGCTTGGGGAAATCCCTTTCTTATTTCTCGGAGGGCAGCGGTGGAAAGGATCACATCTCCAAGCCCGTCCAGTCTGAAGATGATAAT
Organism: uncultured Syntrophaceae bacterium; assembly: GCA_964579455.1. Taxonomy (GTDB): domain Bacteria; phylum Desulfobacterota; class Syntrophia; order Syntrophales; family UBA2210; genus UBA2210. The sequence goes on from CAZOHQ010000137.1 coordinate 720, forward strand.
TTTTCTTACTTTCTCCGGTTCGTATTTTCCATGTCCGCCATTGAACAGCTTTGCCACGGAACATACGAAACTGCCGACAATATCAACAAGAAAGAGGAGTATCCTGACCCGTAATTTTACTGATGTATAGCGATTAGATAACATACTCTTTTTCATACGTAATTTATGTTTACACCTTAACTATGATATGTTCATCCTTGATTGTATCTCTTTGACCTTTCACTCATCACTTGTCACATGCCCGGCAATCAGTGTGGTTCTACCGCATGATTCGTGTCGTTCCGTATACAGAAAACAACCAAGATGTGACTCTCTTCATCCCTATGCACCGGGCTGATCTTTAATGGAAAGGTGTGCAAAGGGCTCCCGATACAGCTCCGCTCTGTGGATTACATTCTCAAGATTCCACTGTTACCTGAAACTGATCTTTTATGTATTTAAAACATGAACTTAACGTTTATATAATGGACCTGTCCTAACGTATAGCCTCGAATACTCTTACTCTTCCCTTGCTTCCCATAGCACAAGGAGGGGCTGTTTTTGTAATTTCGGTAACATTTCTTTGAATTCACCCCTACTGAGAACCAGTGTCCTGATTTTTCGTTTGATGTATTGTTCAGTTTTCCTGCTCAAATCATTGAGGTGGTGCTGGTCGATATTGCCGACAAGAAGGATGTCGATAATTCCGGTATCTTTACCTTCGGCATAATCATCGATAAGGTATGCAGCTTCAAGATCACCTATTCTGTGTATTACGGTATCCAACACCTGATCAATTCCCGTTACTTTACGTACCATGGATGTAAGTTCGGGAAAGAGAGGATGTTTTGTGTTGGCCTTGTACAATACCGTACGGCCATTCTTTTCCGTCTCGAGCATTGCGGTTTTGGTTAATTGATTGAGTTCTTCACGTACAGCGTTGGTAGATACATTAAATTCATTTGCAAGTTCGCGGAGATAGGCCTTCGCTTCGGGATTCAGGAAGAAACGGATCAATAATTTAATTCGGGTCTTTGAAGATATTAAGCCTGAAAATAAGCTATCCACTGTCTTTCCATTAATGAGTAGTTTTGCTACTCATAACATAATATAGAAACATGTCAAGGGGAAAATC
>CAZOHQ010000137.1:1933-6025 GCA_964579455.1 uncultured Syntrophaceae bacterium
GTTTTGTAGTGTACGTAATGTCTGACTATCTGATATCTATCCCCGGACGTGGCGTGTTTCTTCGCGACACGGTATGCCTCACGAGCGGATTTTCTGTAGTTCCTGCCGTTCTTTGAGCTCCCGTGCCACCTGAAGTTGGCCAGAAACCTCTGTATATAAAGGGGGGGGTATCTCTTACCGATTCTCAGCCAGTAATCATAATCCATCGTGTATTCAAGACCGAGATCGAGCGGCCCCACCTCCTTAAATACCCTTTTCGTAAAAAACACAGCCGGTTGCGATATAAAATCCTTTGACAAGAGGCGCCGTAACGAATAGCGTCGGCTCTCAAAGATCTTGTATCGTGTTATCAGCCTGCGTATCTCACGATCATTCTCATCAATGTTCCGACAGTTGCCGAAGCACCATTCACATCCATGCCTTTTGAATCTTTCAGATACCTCGGACAATGCGCCGGGTTCATAGGTATCATCCGAGTTCAGCCAGGCAAGAACGGTCCCCGATGCCATGTCAAATCCCCTGTTTATGGCGTCTGACTGCCCCCGGTCCCTTCCGGAGATCAGCGTAAGTCTGTCTTCGTACTTTCTGACAATCTCCAGGGTGCCGTCGGTGGAACCTCCGTCAACGATGATATACTCCAGATCAAAATTCCCATTCTGGCTCAGGACACTCAGGATGGTCCTTTCTATGAATTCCCCCTGGTTCAGGGAAGGCGTGACTATTGATATCTTCATACAGTTTTGTTTATAGGGCCACATTCTACCCTGTTGCGCCCACGGTTTTTCGCTTTGTAGAGTGCCATATCGGCCGCTTTGATACAGTCCTCCAACGGTTGGTCCGGTTTAAAACCGGCCACACCTATGCTCAGGGTGATGTTCAGGTTTTTACCATTTGCGATAAAGGGTTCATCCGCAATACAGCCACGAATTTTTTCCGCAGCCATCAAGCCACCTTCCAGACCGGTATCCGGCAATAATATCAGGAATTCCTCGCCACCCCAGCGAGCTACAGAATCCTGACCACGGATAATGTTCTTAAACCTCTTTGCCGTTTCTATAAGCACCCTGTCTCCCACATCGTGACCATGCGTATCGTTAGTTTCTTTAAAATGATCCATGTCGGCAAGCAGAAGGACAAAGTGGGCATCATCTCGTTGGTTGCGCGCCACCTCATGGGTGAGACATTCCATCATCGCGCGGCGGTTCAGCAGAGCCGTGAGAGGATCTGTCATCGCCGCTTCTTCGAGTGCCCTCTCGGCATGGATACGTTCTGCAATTTCATTGCTTAATTTGTGATTAGCCTCTTTGAGGTCTGTGGTCCGCTGCTGTACCCGCACTTCCAGTTCATCCCGCGCCTGCCGCAGGGCGTCGTAAGCATCGCGCTTATTCTTTTCAGACGATCCCAGCTGGGTTGACATGGTGTTAAAGGCACCAATAAGATTATCCATTTCGTCGTTTGTGCGAAAGTCCACATGCTCGTCCAACCGGCCTTCGGCAATGACTTTGCATCGGGAGATAAGCAGGTTGACAGGAACAGTAAAGCGGGAAGCGAGGTAACGACTGAATAGAAACGCAAAGATAATAGAACATACCAGAGAAATGATACCGGACAGGCGCAGTTCGCTGAATTTTTCCTGTACTTCTGATGCCCTCATATCAATGCCGATCAGGAACTCACCCATGCCGTTCTTTATGGGGGAATAGCCTGAAAGAAAGGACCCCCATTCATCAGTATAGACTTGATCGTCTACCGAGACACCGGTAAATCCTTTGAGAAGGGTCTGTACGATATCGGTGTATTCCTGTCCCGGCAATGCCTGATCCTCAGTTTCATCGGAGTCAATGACAAAATACACCTGTTCACCGACACGGCGCATGATATACAGATACGCGATATCCGGATTCATCCGGCGGAAGTCGCGCAGCTTCTTCAGATTACTGACATACAAAGGTCTGGACACATCGGATTCGTTATGGATGCCTTTCAACTCTGCGGCATCAATCGTCCGGCTGATGAACGCAGCGCTGTACTTCAGGCGATCTTGCAGGCCGGTCAATACACTTCGCGAGGCACTGATGTAAAAATAGCTTCCAATACTCCCCGATACCAGTAACACGGCCAAAAAGTGACTTAAAAACAATTTTCTTCCGATTGTCATGCGAAACGTCATGGGGTATGTCCCTCCAGTATGAGAGTTACGATGTGACCCTTTCTACGGAATCCTTGATTCTCTTCACATGGCCACGGCCCAATCCCTTGACCTCGCATCCAAGTTCAAAATACCGTTTTATTTTCTCGTCGTCGAGTATGCCGAAGCAATCGATGATAGCCAAAGGATTCCCCACCATTTCAACGATTTCATCGGGTGTCAGTTTCATGTATTCCTGGTGTCTGACCGCCAGCACCACCACGTCCGCTCGCTTCAGGGTGACCGAGAGGTCCTGCTGTACGCGCAGCCCTGTAAGGTTTTCCTGGTTGCGGAAGAAGCGCGCCCAGGAATGGCCGGGAGCGGGATAGGTGTCCTGTTTCTCAAATTCCCACCAGTGCCTGACATAGGGGTCGTGAACGGATACCTCGCCCCCCATCTCGGTAAGCTTCCGGACAATAACCTCTGAGCCGCTGTAGCGGGTATCTCCCACATCCTCACGATAGGACGCGCCAAGGAGGGCGATCCGGGACGCGGCCACTATCTTGCCCATGTTCCTCAGGGCGTCGCGGACAAGTTCCGCCACATGGAGTGACCGGGTATCGTTGATGTCAATGGCTAGTGGTGTGATCTTGAATATATCATCGTCGAACCCCATGAGGGTATGGTAGGCCCAGACTCCGAGGCCCCCATCCTTCGGGAGACAGTATCCTCCGATTCCGGGACCGGGGAAGATCATGTTCGAGTGGGTGGGCCGCACCTTGATCGCGTTTATTACCTTTATAAGGTCTACACCGTTGCGTTCGGCAAAGAGGCTCCATTCATGGAGATAGGCAAGTATCGTGGCGCGATAGGAGTTTTCCACGACCTTGCAGGTCTCACTCTCAATCGGCCGGTCAAGTACGGTAAGGGGGTAATCGTCCACATTGAGTACCGCTGACAGGAACGTTACAACACGGTCACGCGCCCTTTCATTAATCCCGCTGCACACACGCCAGAAATCGCGAATGGAGACGACATATTCCCTCCCCGGCATGACCCGCTCGAAAGAGTGAGCAAGCAGCGGTTCCTCATCTCCAATGCCTCTCTTTTCAAAGGCCTTCTTGATGATGGGATAGGCGATGTATTCCGTGGTCCCGGGGGGGACTGTGGTCTCGATCAGGACGAGACATTCCGGCGGGATCTTCTCACCGATGATTTTCAGACCGTCTTCCAGGGCGGCGATCTCCGCCCTCCCCTCTCTGACATCTCCAAAGGTTTCCTTGTAATAATCACACTGGACATCGACGACTACACAATCGGCAAGGCAGAGGGCATCGTACGTATAGGTAGCCATGAGTGTCTTCTTGTCCAGAACGCAGCGACTGATGAGCGGGGCAACCTCCGGGTCCTCCGCCTCGACTGGAGCGATCCCCTTGTTGATATAGGGAATCTTCCAGTATGAACGTTCCGATGGCCGCTGGACACCGATGACAAACTTTGTCGGCTTCCCGGTCTCTTTGTCCACAGAGTCCGCAATGACACCGGCCATAACGGCGCCGACAAAACCGACGCCCATAACGACGACTATCTCGCGGCCCAGTTCGCGCTGCTGCGCTACAAAGGGCTTAAGGCGATCAAATTCCCTTTCGTGGTCTTCATATGATGGAAGTGGAAAGGATTCACCTGAGGGGGCTGTGGAGACTTGTTCTGTTTTGTCTGTCTGGTTCATTCGTTTGCGCTACTCCTCTCTTCTCTTTCAGCAGGCCGACTTCCTGGGCGAGGGTTTTCACCCGTTCGGTCAGTCCGGATATGGCTATGGAGAAATGTATCAATATCGAGATGATGCAGATTATAAGGATAAGGAAGATGGCCGCGGGGGCGTAGGCTATCCCAAGGAAGGACGCGATGACATCGAGGCTTTTCCGCCATATCGACAAGGCGAGAAAGACAGATCCGAAAACGAG
>CAZOHQ010000138.1:0-6021 GCA_964579455.1 uncultured Syntrophaceae bacterium
ATGACGATTGAAGGTGACGGAAGTAGGTTTCCTCAGATTATTACGGCAAAACTTGAGGCATTTCTGCTGCAGGCCGAAAGATTACACAAAAAGATGCGAAAAAGTTCCTGACCCCAGTACGCAAACTTCTAATAAGTATGTCAAGATTATCAGGTAGAAATAATGATATTTATTAAAAATCGAGAAGCAATAGAGAAGATGCGAAAAGCAGGGAAGCTGGCTGCTCAGCTACTGAATTATATCGAGCCTTTTGTGAAAGAGGGTGTTTCAACTCTATACCTTAATGATCTTTGTGAGGAATTGACCCAGAAACATCGCGCGATTTCTGCTCCTTTGAATTATAACGGATTTCCAAAAAGTATCTGCACTTCAATCAATAATGTTGTGTGTCACGGAATTCCTTCAGAGAAAGATATCCTCAAAGACGGTGATATTATAAATGTTGATGTCACCGTAATCCTGGATGGTTATCATGGAGATACATCCCGCACTTTTATGATCGGTAATGTTGACGAAAAAATAAAAAAACTGGTGAAGCGAACAGAAAATGCCATGTATAGAGGAATTGCTGCGGTTAAACCGGGGAAATATCTGTATGAAGTGGGCAAGACAATTGAAAAATATATAGATAAATTCGGGTATTCTATTGTTCGAGATTACGGGGGGCACGGGATTGGGAAGAATTTTCACGAAGATCCGCATGTTTTTCATCATTTCAGCCAGGACAACAAAGTACGCCTTCAGGAAGGGATGATCTTTACAATTGAACCTATGATAAATATGGGGATATCTTATGCCGTTGAAACATCTTCAACGGATGGATGGACCGTTACTACTGCCGACGGAAGTGTGAGCGCTCAATTTGAGCACACAATACTGGTTGGTTCCGAAGTCGCTGAGATTCTTACCGTGATATAGGGGTCTAGGTCAGGATATCCTGTGGATTTCGAAATACACAGCCCCCTCTTCGACCATCTTTTTTATGGCTCGCGGTCGGTGCGAAAGCTGGGAGCCCGCTGCCTTGATCTCGATACGTACAATGGAGTCCTCTGTGAACTGTACCCCGTCGATAGGTGTTCCCAAAAACCTGAAGTCGTGCGGATCATAGGGATACGATTCCAGAAAGGGCATGAACTGCTCGGCCAGCTTGCCGCAACGGACCGACTGGGAACGTTTCTGACTGTCTGAGCTGTGCGAGGGACTCGGATTGCGCGGGGAGCTTCCGGTTCGAATAACACAGGAGCAGGAAAAGTACGATACAGACGGCAATTAAAATAAGTATGGTCCATTCTTCAAGCTGCATGTGCCCACCTCTCAACCGTGTTCTGTCGCTTTTCCCCCAGGGTAGCGACAGCCATCTTTGCCGCCCGATACTGTTACGAGAGCTTTGTCCATAATGGTACTGGAGATAAGCGACCCATTAAACGTAAGTACCTTAAAATATATGAAAATACCTGAAAAGCCCAGAAAGCGGTTACTTTTTCCTGTGCTCTTTGAAACCTCCTCTATCAAACGTACACAAGACTTCAATCCGTATCCAATGAGCTAAACCGAAAGCCCGACCTGCACCTTTGATTTGAAAGAGTGGGTATTGCCTGCATCCGGTTTTGATTGAGTAAGGAAGAAGTCCAGCCGCAATCGGCTGTCACAGTGTGATTGTATTGTGCCCTCCGCCGACTGTAATCAAAAGCTGGTTCATCAGTCTTCCCAATATTAGTAGGGAATCTTGGCGCAGAAAAAACTGCACAGTCGCATTAATGACGATAGCGAAGCATATCGGTGTATGATACAATACTGAAAAACTGACTACGGTATCGTTTGCAGATACACCGCTCAGACAGTCAGGAGCCACTTTGTTATGAAACTTTCGCTGCCATGCTGCAAGACAAAGCTTATCTGTACGATAGGCCCGTCTTCGCATTCCGAAAAGATCCTCAGGGATATGTTGGAAAGCGGTATGAGTATCGCCCGTCTTAATTTTTCCCATGGAACATTCGAAGATCACAAAAAAGATATACAGATTATCCGATCAACAGCAGCGGGCATTAACCGGATAGTTCCTATCCTCGTTGATCTCCCGGGACCGAAAATACGGGTGGGTATCCTTGAAAACGAACCTATACTCCTCGAGAGGGGGAGCTTGGTAACGCTTACGACAGAGCAACTCCACAACACAGGCAATCGTATACCGGTGACCTACAGCAGGCTTACCGAAAGTGTTCATCCGAAAAGCGTCATCTATCTCAACGATGGATTTATCGAACTCGAGGTCATCGAGGTCAAGGGGAAAGACGTTGTCTGCAGGGTAATTTCGGAAGGCCAACTCCTTTCGGGAAAAGGGCTGAATCTTCCGGGAGCACGCCTTTTTGCAAGCTCTCCGACAGAAAGAGACCTTGAACTGATGGGATACGCCCTTGATGAGGGGATATCCATCTTCGGTATCTCTTTTGTTGAGTCGGCGGAGGCGATAGAGCGTACAAGAGAGTTCGCCCGGAAAAGAGGCAAAGAGATATATGCGGTGGCCAAGATTGAGAGGGCCAGTGCTGTGGACAATATCGATGAAATCCTGCAGGTGGCTGATGCCCTGATGATCGCGAGAGGAGACCTCGGGGTCGAAGTGCCCATTGAAGAGGTTCCGGCACTGCAGAAGGAACTGATACGAAAGGCAAACATTGCCTGCCGTCCCGTCATCACGGCAACACAGATGCTCGAATCGATGGTGGACAGTACACGGCCTACGCGGGCCGAGACCACCGATGTGGCCAATGCCATCCTTGACGGGACAGATGCGGTCATGCTCTCCGAAGAGACGGCGATAGGAAAACATCCCGTTGAGACAGTCTCAATGATGGCACGTATTGCCACGGTGACGGAAACCAGGCGAAGGTCCATCAGGTCTTCAGCCTTTATACGGAATCTCCTGCATGAAGACCTGCGCAAAGGACAAATTACCGTACCCGATATGATATCTCTCAACGCCTCCGAAACGGCGATGGCTCTGGATGTGAAGCTCATAATAACCCCGACAGAGACAGGGACATCGGCACGGCGTATCGCCCGTTTCAAACCGGAAGGCTGGATCTTAGCCTTCAATCCCCAAAAGAGTGTATGTGAATTTCTCTTTTTTTCCTATGGAGTGTGTCCCACCATTATGGAAACGGCTCACGCCGGGTGGAGTGATAGTATCTTCGGCAAGCTGAAAGAGGCGAAACTTGTCCAAAAAGGCGAATATGTCGTCATGACAGAAGGCAGATTTTCAAAAGGCGAGGGGAGTACCGATTCCCTGTCCATCATCACCGCCTGAGGACATCCTTTCCATGTGGCCGGATGTGCGATGGACTGTCTGACGGGAACAAGCCATTCATCGATTGGATACTATTTTCAGAAGAGGTATGTCCGGATTACAGGTCGCTCTGCTTTTTGAGGACCTTCGCTTCTTTCTTTTTCTGTTTTACCAAGGTCTTAGACAGCTTTTTGTCCTGCTTGGCCAGCTCTTCCGAGGATATTGTAGTAGGGGGCGGTTCTTCCATTCGGAGGGCGTCTTCGTGTCCGCCGGTGATGATGGGTGGTGCCTCTTCGCTTGTGGGAGACGAGCCTTCTCTTTTTATACGGGATTTTTCCATCAGGTGTTTGGCTAGACTTTTGCCGAACTGCCCGATGAAACCGGCCAGCAGAACGATCAACACCCATTTGGCGATCCTGAGATAATCGAGGTCAGGCATTGGTGTGGCCCTTCCTCGGTGTGCTCAAAAACCGGTCTATGATCAGGCGCGCGATTCCCTGCGCGTCATCGATATCGAGACAGGGGACATCGATCTCCATCGGTACATCGCTGGCGACAGCAAACAGGTTGTCTTCTTTTGAACAGAGCATCTCCCGTTTCAGGACGGAGCGGAAGACCTCTATCTTCGGGTACGCGTTCCCCTTGAATCCCTCCGAAAGGACAATATCGACGCCATGGATGTACCGGTCTCTCAGCTCCGCGATATCGAGGTCTCTCTCGGACTTCTCAATAAGGGCAATCTGTTCGGGAGATACCATCACGGTCATTCGCGCGCCCGCCTTCCGGTGGCGCCAGCTGTCCTTCCCCTCTCGATCGATGTCGAATCCACGGTTACTGTGTTTGATGGTGGCGACGCGCCAGCCCTCGCGTGTCAGTTCCGGTATGATCTTCTCGATCAGTGTGGTCTTGCCGGAACCCGATTTTCCCACGATAGACACGATGGGGATTGTATGTTCTCCGGATGTATTAGGTGTCTGCATTGCGTTTGATAGTCCTGTCTATGAATCGAAGATAGGGACGCATGTTCGGGGTGCCTCCACCTTCCGAAATAACCTGCATGACCTTGCGGTGATCCCGTATTGCGGAGCCGCCGAGATGGGTGACCGGTGTCCGGGCAAACACCTCTTCACACAGAGGCGTAGAGGGCCCCAGTATGGTGACGTGTCGAGGGTTGCCAAGCCCATTGAGGATTTCCTCGATGGTGTCATTCAGGATCGAGGTGGCGGTAATGATCGCCACGGTGCATTTCTCAAGGATATTGTCCCTGTCTTTCTGGTCGGGGATCTTATCCATACGGTGTGGATCTTTTTCTATGATCTGGAGTGTTGCACCGGTCTTTTGTATGCGTTTCACAAGGGGCCCGAAATATCCCACCATGGCCACACGATCCTCGGAGGACAACCCCATCAGCTCTATGGAGTCCTGTTCCCCCTCTCCGGCGTCGGGACTCAGCAGTGCATTTGCCGTGGCCAGACCCAATGCTTTTTCCAGCGGATTCGTGCCCGAGACGAGAAGGTCTAACAGTTCCGAAGCGTCAGAGCCTGCCAGTGTCCCCGCCTTTCCGAGGGTTGAGCAGCCGGGGGGCAGTTCATTTCTCAGAAGGGCGGACAGGCCCAGTCTCTCCCCTTCCAGCAGCACCCCGACGTACCCCAAGCCGATCCGTACCTCTTCAACATGAAGTTCTCTGCTGCGACCCGACAGGCATTCATGGATGTGTCGAGATATGTTGTTCGTATGTATCATAGGATAACGTCCTTATTGAGTTGAGAAATCAGTGCCGTCGCCGGACAGAAACGCCTTTATCTTCGTCATGCCGATGAGGACCCTTTTTTCTTCGTTGTCGTTCACGAATAAAACCGGTATTTCGTAGATATTCATTCCCTCCAATAAATCGAAATGCTCATCCGCGTCCACCTTGTTGAAAACAATGTTACGCTCCTTGCAGAGGGCTTCGATCTCCACACAACTTTTGCAGGTACTGCTGTAAAAGAGTGTCAGGCGGTTTTGTTCGATATGATCGCCCAGACTGTCTCCGGTAGTGTTGTTTACGGGAAGTATAAAATAGAAGAGGGCAAGGACTACGGCAAACCCGGCAAACCCCGTGATGATCTCCCAGTGTCCCGACATGAACCATATGATTCCCAGCAAAGCAAACAGGGCAAAGACCCCCAGGCAAAACCAGCAGGGCTCATGCACCCGAAAGGCCTGATAGCCGACGAGGAATCCTTCGGAGGCTATTGCCGCGCACAGTATCGTACTGATAAGTTTTTCCCCGAATTGACCATATCGAGCCGATCCCGGTCTCGACAGAACGGCCAGCAGCAGAAACACGAGTGCCCCCGGTATCAGAAACGATATATCGCCGTAACGTGCATAGCGCGCAACCGCTTTACACCCCTCGGATGTGCACAGGCTGGTACGCCATATATTCATCCCCACTTCGATGAGAACGTACAGGGCGCCTGCTATGCTGACTATGAAGAAGGCGATTTTTGTAGTATTCTTCCCGCTGTTCATACGGTAAACTCCTTTTTATTCAATATATAACGATTACCCGTTCCGGTCTGATGCAAGGCAGCTTCGGTGAGTGGGATGTGTCAGTAGTATTTAGTCCCCCTGAGCGGCGCGCAATTATACCAAAAAAGTGTTCTCATGCAAGGATAAACGGGTTTACCGAATTGCCTCATATTAAATGTTACCCAAGGGGGTGAATAAAAAGGATCGTTGACTCATAATTA
>CAZOHQ010000139.1:0-2772 GCA_964579455.1 uncultured Syntrophaceae bacterium
AAACTGAATCTGATGATGCTGCCGTTTATTGCCGTCGGTGCATGTCTGGGAATATTTCTCCTGAAACGAGTTCCTCAAAAAGCCTTTGCCGCCATAGTCCAGATCTTAGCAGCCGCTGCCGCGGTAAAACTTGTATTCTGATTTTCAGGGAGTATAGGAGGGTCGCATATCAACGAGTTGTTGCCCAAATCCCGTTATTCTGATAGTCAGCCCTGATCTGTGCATGGAAGAAGAGGACAGCATTGTACCATGAGATATGAGGGAAACATTTTCAGGCCCTTCAGTGAGGCCAACAGCTATCTCCTCCAGTGCACCATCGGCTGTTCGCACAACCGGTGCACCTTCTGCGGCATGTACAAGGACAGAAAATTTCGCATCCGCACCCTCGATGAAATAAAAACCGACATCCGGATGGCACAGGAACAGTACGGCGATGTCGAAAAGGTATTCCTCTGTGACGGTGATGCCATCGCGATCGAAACGGACATCCTTTTAGAGATACTGCAGGAACTCAGAGACGCTTTCCCCTCACTGCGCCATGTGGGATCGTATGTCGGCCCGCAAAGCACACTAAAAAAGAGCGTGGCTGAACTCACCGCACCTCGAGTCCCCGGTCTCAAAAAGGCCTATCTCGGCGGGGAAACCGGGGACGACATGCTCTTGAAGGAAATCAAAAAAGGCGTTACTGCCGATGAAATGCTCCGGGCCGGCAGAAACCTTGTCGATGCCGGGATGAATCTCTCATCAATGGTCCTTCTGGGCCTTACCGGGAGAGACAGACTCCGGTCCCACGAACACGCCATCGCCACCGCGAAGATCACCAACGAGATGAAACCGCACTACCTCGCGGCCCTCACCGTCACACCCGTTCCCAATACGGTCATCTATAATCAGGTCCAATCGGGAGAATTTGAAGTCATGGACGCCTTTGAGACCCTGGAAGAGATGAAGGTCCTCTTTGAGAATCTCACGATTGACAATCTGAAATTCGTAGGGATTCACGCATCCAACTACCTGCCAATAAACGGCACCCTCCAGAAGGACAAAGTGCAGATGCTGGCAACGATACACTCTGCCCTCGAAGGCCGGGACAGAAGCAAACTGAGAGACGAACAGATGCGGGGTCTGTAACTGTTCACCCTTCTGTAAGCTCATGCCAAAAGGAAGCGAGTGTCAAGAGCACACTTGACCCCCTATTTCTCTTAATTTCCGTCCAGCATACCACCTAAACGGCCGAGGAGCGATCCTTCGCCTTTACTGCTGCCGCCTGCCGAAGGGGCATGGGCAAGAATTCGATCCGCCATGCGGGAAAAAGGCAGGCTCTGCAGGAAGACCGTTCCCGTCCCCTTCAGGGTAGCCAGGAAGATACCTTCACCGCCGAAAAACATCGACTTAAGACTCCCCGCCCGTTCGATGCTGTAATCAATTCCCTTTGTAAATGCCACCAGGCAACCCGTATCGACTCGAAGAACTTCATCATTGAGCTTTTTCTCGATTACGGTGCCACCGGCATGGATAAATACCATACCATCCCCGCGCAGGCGCTGGAGAATAAACCCTTCTCCTCCGAAGAAGCCCACTCCCAAACGCTTCGTAAAAGCGATGCCAATCTCGGTTCCAAGTGCCGCCGCTAAAAAGGCATCTTTCTGGCAGAGCAGTTCCCCGCCGGCCGCGGACATATCATACGCGATGATTTTTCCCGGGTACGGCGCCGCGAAAGCTATCCTTTTCTTGCCGCGACCGGTGTTGGTAAAATGGGTGAGAAACAGGGATTCTCCCGTCAATACGCGCTTGCCCACACTCATCAACGTGCCCAGCATCCCTTCATCCGTCCGCGAGCCGTCACCCATTCTGGATTCGAAGGTGATCCCGTCTTCCATGTAATTCATGCCCCCCGCCTCGGCGATGACCGTTTCACCCGGATCCAATTCCACCTCAACAATCTGCATGTCATGACCCAGTATTTCATAATCTACTTCGTGACATTTCATAATTACGGCCTCCTTTTATGTGTACGAAACTGATTCTCATTGAAAAGATCAAATATCATTACCATACGTATTTCCCAAAGAAAAGAGGCAACACGGCCTATACTGTGCCCGGAAGCATACCGGCAAACTCACTATTAATCTGGTCTGTTCACAAGAAATAAAAGCCCCGTTTCTCTTCGTACCACAGTTTGAGGTCTTTATCCCATCTTCAAATAATTATTCTTGACAAATCATTAGCATTCGACTAACAGGATAAGTACTAGTAACCTATCAAGAATTAACACTTCGACTTCGACTTACAGCGCAATGCTACGTGTTGGTAACCTGTCAAGAATAAATACTTCAACAGAGGAGGAACCGTGATGAGGCATATCGGATTCTGTGTGAAAATAGTGACGGTTGTTATTGCGCTGACAGTGGCGATGGGGAATGTGAATGCGAATACCGGCATGCAGCAGGAGGTTGCCGGCCTGAACCAGAGGGACTCGATCGAAGATATCTCCCTGCAGGGCCGCTATGCCGTATCGGCGGCCATCGGAAGGGACAGCATACCTTTCACATCACGGCGGCAGGCACGGGGTACGAGGCCGTCAATCACGAACAGTCCCTCACCGCTCGCTTCTCCTCCGGCGGTGTCACAGTCAACATGGCCGAACATAACCTCGGGCTTACTATCCGCAGGTGCGGGTACGGCGAAGACTTGAAACCTGTCGGCACCGGACATCCGAATATCGTGAAAAACCGGATTGAATATCACCGGGGATCTTTGACAGAGTGGTAT
>CAZOHQ010000139.1:2782-3988 GCA_964579455.1 uncultured Syntrophaceae bacterium
TGAACATCACGCCCTTGGACAGATCGCCGGGGTCCAGCGGCGTCGAGGTGAGCATGGGCGGGCATGACCTCGGACTTGTGATCCGCGAGTACGGGTACGGCGACAATCTGAAACCGGTCTGCCCCGGCCGGCCTGATGTCGTGAAAAACCGTCTGGAATATCACCGGGGCGCGCTGACCGAATGGTATGTGAACGGTCCCTTCGGTCTTCAACAGGGCTTCACGCTGGAATCGGCTCCTTCCGATTGCCATGGCACAAGGCCGTTGACCCTCTCCCTGGACCTGCGAGGCGATCTGAAGGGCATCGTGGATCAGGACCGGCGGGGTCTGGTATTAAAAAGCGCCGACGGGATGGCCGTCATGCGCTACTTCGGGCTGACCGCCATTGACGCGGATGGCCTTGAAGCTCCGGCCTGGATGGAGATACAGGGCGACCGCCTCTTCGTGAGAGTGGATGATACCGGCGCGCGCTACCCCCTGATGATTGATCCCTTCATACAGACGGCCAAGCTGACCGCCAGCGACGGGGAGGCGGATGATCGTTTTGGCTTCTCCGTATCCGTTAGTGGTGACACCGTCGTCGTCGGGGCGCCTGGGGACGATGATAGCGGCTCCGCTTCGGGCTCCGCCTACGTCTTTGTCAGGCCGGGTGGCGGATGGGCTACCACCAGCGCCTTTACAGCCAAGCTGACCGCCAGCGATGGAGTGGCATGGGCATACTTTGGCTGTTCCGTATCCATCAATGGTGACACAGTCGTCGTCGGGGCGTCTGGTGACGATGATAGTGGTTACGCTTCGGGCTCCGCCTACGTCTTTGTCAGGCCGGGTGGCGGATGGTCTACTACCAGCACCTTTACGGCCAAGCTGACCGCCAGCGACGGGGCGGCAGGTGATTATTTCGGCGGGTCCGTATCCGTCAGTGGCGACACGGTCGTCGTCGGAGCATATCAAAGTGATGTCGGAGGTAACAACGCTCAGGGCTCAGCCTACGTCTTTGAAAAGGGCGCCGGATGGGTTACCACCAGTACCTATACGGCCAAGCTGACCGCCAGCGACGGGGAGGAAAATGATGAGTTCGGCTATTCCGTATCCATCAGTGTTGACACAGTCGTCGTCGGGGCTCATTATGCTGATATTGGCGCTAAGAACAATCAGGGTTCTGCCTACGTCTTTGTCGAGCCGGGTGGCGGATGGGCTACCACCAGTA
>CAZOHQ010000139.1:4006-6020 GCA_964579455.1 uncultured Syntrophaceae bacterium
TCGTCGGAGCGTCTGGTGACGATGATAGCGGTTTCGGTTCGGGCTCCACCTACGTCTTTGTCAGGCCGGTTGGCGGATGGGCTACTACCAGCACCTTTACGGCCAAGCTGACCGCCAGCGACGAGGAGGCAGGTGATTGGTTCGGCTATTCCGTATCCATTGATGCTAACACGGTCAGCGTCGGGGCACAAGGTGAGGACTCCTTGAAGGGCGCGGCCTATATGTTTGATTATATGGAGCCTCCGCCCGGATTCAGCAAGTCCTTTGCCCCCGACTCAATCACCTATGGCGGGACCAGCACCCTGACATTCACCATCGACAACACGGCCGGCGCCCTGGCCGCCACGAGTCTGGACTTCACGGACAACCTGCCTGCCGGTCTGGTAGTGGCCACCCCCTCCAACGCCTCCACCACATGCACCGGCGGGACCCTGACGGCCGTGGCTGGTTCGGGGGTAATCAGTTACACCAGCGGCTCTATAGCGGCGAGCAGTTCCTGCGCGTTGCAGGTGGATGTCACCAGTACCACCCCGGGCATACACGTCAACACCACCGGGGATCTGACCTCCTCTTTGGGAAACAGCGGAACGGCTACGGACTCCTTGACCGTAGGCGATAACCCCGCCCCTGTGATCGACTCTTTTACACCGACATCGGGAGGCATGGGTGCAACGGTTGTATTAACCGGCACGAACTTCACCGGAGCGACTGCGGTGAGATTCGGCGGCACGGATGCACAAAGTTTTATGGTGGACTCCGCAACTCAAATAACCGCTGTAGTGGGAAATGGGTCAACGGGGACGGTTACGGTTATCACTGCCGATGGTACGACTATCAGTGTATCGACATTCACCTACATACCAGCCCCTATTCCTGCATTGAACGAGTGGGGTCTCATTGGCTTATCATTGCTCCTGATAGGGATAAGCTCTATTATCATTCGCACAAGGAAGAGTGCGACCCTTTGATCCGCAACCCTGCTCCGTATAAAATCAAAAGGCAGGGGCGTTTTGCCTCTGCCTTTTTTTAGTAGAGTGGATAAAGGGGTCACACCCTGGTTACGGAGGGACAGCCTTTTATTTCCGACCGGATGATTTTCGGGGCAGAAGGCGGATTCCGCCAAACATCTCATATACAAATTGATGCCGGTATGGTACACATTCCGTTCTTTTTTTAGCGGATGGAAGGGATCTATGTCTGAGCGGGAACAGCTAAAAACATACGGCGCGCTGGTGGCGACGACCGTCTTCTGGGGGCTTTCCTTTGTGGCCACCAAGGTAGCCCTTGAAAGCATCCCCACCTTTACGCTCATCTTTGCCCGGTTTATGCTGGCATTCCTTTTTTTCGCCGCCTTAATGATCCGGCACGGCGTACCAACCTTCACGCCGAAAGACCACGCGAAGCTCTTTCTTATGGCGATCTTCGAACCGGGTCTCTACTTTCTCTGCGAGACCCAGGGGCTCCTGTACACCTCGGCGGCCAAGGTATCACTTATAATCGCCACCATTCCCATAGCCGTCATGATCCTCTCTGCGATCATACTGAAGGAGAAAACGAACCGCCTCGGTATCATCGGCGTTTTTCTCTCTCTTGTCGGAATCGCCATCCTGGTCACCGGCGATCCCGATTTTATCTGGGGTATGGGTGGATCACTGAAGGGAGATCTCATTGTCTTCGGGGCCGTGATCTCGGCGAGTTTCTATATCGTCAGTGCCCGGAACCTCGGCAAGCGGTATTCGTCACGGGAGATTACCAGTATGCAGTGTTTCTACGGGGCTGTCTTCTTTGCGCCCGCCCTCTTCCTGGATTTTCCAACCCTCTCCTGGGCCGCGATCAGTTCACGCTCCCTTGTTGCTCTGTTATACCTGACAGTCTTTGCCACGGTGGCCGCCTTCCTGTTCTACAACTACGCACTCACCAGGATACCGGCCTCACGGGCCTCTATCTTCATCAACGGTATTCCCGTGGTCACGGCCCTGGGTGCCTGGGTTATTCTGGGTGAGCGTCTGACCCT
>CAZOHQ010000140.1:0-5973 GCA_964579455.1 uncultured Syntrophaceae bacterium
GTAGAGGACATAACTGAAATTATCCGCTGAATACCGAAACTGTCTGATCTGCATACCCCTTCTCCTCGCGCCCGATTTCTCCAATCCGTGAACCTGAGGTAGAAGAGCCTTCAGCTCTTCTACAACCCCACTCTCTGTTTTTCTCCGATCGCCAACCTTCCCTGCCAGGACCTTCTCCGTTCCATCTCTTCGTCAATCGCATTGAGAACCGACATCTTGTTTATCCCCCAGTCGGGAGCCAGATATATGTCTTTATATCCATCAGCCGTCAGTCTCTGTATCACCATTTCCGGGGGCAGTATCTCGAGGATGTCACAGACAGTGGAGACATATTCCTCCTTCGAAATCATCCTGATGGCGCCCTTCTCATAGAGGGTGCCAAGGGGGGTTCCTTCCAGTGCCAGCAGCAGGTGTATCTTGATCCCCTGGATCGGTAGTGATGCCACCACCTGTGCCGTTTGCATGATATCATCCCTCGTTTCTCCCGGGAGTCCGACAATGGTGTGAACACAGATGTTGATATTTCGGTTCGCTGCTCGTTCCACGGCATCCAGAAAGGTCTTTGAGTCATGTCCCCTGTTAATGAACTTCAACGTCCTGTCATGAATGGACTGAAGTCCGTATTCCAGCCATACATGATGATCTTTAGCGTACTCTTCAAACAGTCGGATTACCTCATCCGGCACGCAATCGGGCCTCGTACCGACAGATATGCCCACCATATCACTGTGTGAAAGGGCTTCGTCATAGAGGGCCCTGAGCCTTTCTGTAGGAGCATAGGTGTTTGTGGCAGTCTGAAAGTAGGCGATAAACTTCTGAGCCCCCCTCTTTCCCCGGTAAAACTCTTTGCCTCTTTGCACCTGTTCGGTCACGGATGGCAGCGGACCCATTTGTCTCAGCTTTGAAAATCGGCCGTCACAGTAAATGCACCCGCCCTTTTCCATCGTCCCATCGCGGTTGGGACAGGTAAATCCGGCGTCTATCTGCAACTTATAGACCTTACAGCCGAATGTATTGATGAAGAAGCTTTTCAGATCATAATATCTCTTTGAATTGTGCCAGAATTCCGGTTTCGGCATGATCTCTCCAGAGCTGTATCGGATTACCGTATAATTTTTTTATTGTCTTTTCCCGACCAATGCTATTAGACTGCTGTTGTTAATTCAAGTTATTATATACAGGTGTGAACATGAGTTTTCCGGAAAAGTTTGATGTTATCGTCGTCGGTGCCGGGCATGCCGGCTGTGAGGCGGCGCTTGCCGCCGCCAGGATGGGGTGCCGAACACTCCTCTTTAGTATCAACCTTGATTCGATCGCGCTGATGCCGTGCAATCCCGCCATTGGGGGGCTTGCCAAGGGTCAACTGGTGAAGGAGATCGACGCTCTCGGCGGTGAGATGGGGAAGATTGCCGACAGAACCGCCTGCCACTTCAGGCTTCTGAACAGATCCAAGGGGCCCGCCGTGCAATCCTCCCGCATGCAGTGCGACAAGCAGCTCTACCGGCTCGCCATGAAAGAGGTCGTGGAAAGAGAGAAGAATCTCTATGTCAGACAGGCCCTGGTGGAAGAGATCGTTATCGAGGGGGAAAGGGTCACCGGTGTTATCGACAACACCGGATTCTTTTACGGTGGGCGGGCGGTGGTAGTAACCACCGGGACATTTCTCAACGGCCTTGTTCACATCGGCACCTCTCGCCAGTCCGCGGGAAGGGCGGGAGAGATCGCCTCCATAGGGCTGGCCGATTCCCTCAGGCACCTGGGTTTTGAGATGGGACGTATGAAGACCGGTACCCCGCCGAGATTGCGCGCCTCCTCGATAGACTTCTCTGTCCTTGAACGGCAGGACAGCGACCCGGACCCGCGGCCCTTTTCCTTTACCACAGAAAGGCTGCGGGAAGAGCGGCTCCCCTCGTATTTTTCCAGTACCACCGCAGAGACGCACCGGCTGATACGGGACAATATCGCACAATCCCCCCTCTATTCCGGCGCTATCAAGGGAACCGGCGCGCGCTACTGTCCATCACTTGAGGACAAGGTGATGCGGTTTATCGACAAGGAGAGCCACCCCGTCGTCCTGGAGTTTGAGGGTCTCGAAACGGAGGAGATGTACGCCAAAGGGCTGGGCAACAGCCTCCCCCTGGAGATTCAGGAAAAGCTGGTCCATTCCGTTCCCGGCCTTGAGAACGCTGAGATAATGCGCAGTGCCTATGCCATAGAATACGATTTTGTCCAACCTACCCAGCTTGTGCAGACCCTTGAGACAAAGATTGTCGGTGGCTTATATCTGGCCGGGCAGGTAAACGGGACATCCGGCTATGAAGAGGCCGCCGCTCAGGGAATGTGGGCCGGCATCAACGCCGCGCTGGCTGTGCAGAAAAAACCCCCTTTCATACTTGACCGCTGTGACGCCTATATGGGTGTGCTTGTCGATGACCTCATAACGCGCGGGGTTGATGAACCCTACCGGATGTTCACCTCCAGGGCGGAATACCGGCTGATCCTGAGGGAAGACAACGCGACCATCCGCCTGATGGGGAAGGGCTGCGATCTGGGTCTGATCTCACGTGACCGGTATCATGACCTGGAGGAACAGGTGCGCGAGATCGATCTGCGCATACGGGACCTTACCACAAGGAGAATCTTTCCATCCGCGGAGGTAAATGAAGAGTTGCGCGGCATGAATAGTACCCCCATCAAAAATCCCGTCAGCTTCTTCCATCTGCTGAAGCGGCCGGAGATCGCCTACGATGACTTACATATTCTGGACGGATGGGAAGAGATCCCGGATAATGACGTAAAACGGCAGGTGGAAATAGAGATCAAATATGAGGGATATATAAAGCGACAGCTTGAGTCGGTCGAAAAATTCAAGGCGCAGGAGAATAAAAAGATACCTTCGGGATTCGACTACGCGTCCGTTCCGGGTCTTTCAAATGAACTGAGAAAGAAGCTGTCAACGGTACGGCCGGTCTCCATAGGCCAGGCACAGAGGATATCGGGGATGACTCAGGCGGCGCTGACCGCCGTCCTTGTCTATCTGAAAAAGGCCGAACTGATTGATGACACAAAAACACAAAAGGTCTGACGGAGGGCATACAGTGAACGAGGGATACATGGTACCGGACAAGGTTATCGCACTAATGAAGAGGGGGGTCAGGATTCCCAACCCCTGCTGTGTGGAAATCGGCGAAGACATTGAAATAGAAAGGATATCCGGCAGAGGGGTTGTCCTGCACGGCGGGACTAAGCTGTACGGTGACAAAACACTCATCTGCGACGAGGTGGAGCTGGGATATGAGGCGCCGGTAACGGTGACCAATTGCCAGCTCGGCCGTGGCGTGAAGCTGAAGGGAGGCTTCTTTGAGGGATCGACCTTGCTGGACGGAGTACAGATAGCGTCAGGTGCGCATGTACGAGAGGGATGCATCCTTGAAGAGGAGGTCCGGGCGGCACACACAGTCGGTCTGAAACAGACCATCCTCTTTCCCTTTGTGACTCTGGGCAGCCTGATAAATTTTTGCGATTGTTTCATGTCCGGTGGAACGGATGGAAAAAACCACAGCGAGGTGGGGAGTTCCTACATCCACTTCAACTATACGCCGAATCAGGATAAGGCAACCCCCTCACTGATAGGGGATGTTCCGGCGGGTGTGATGCTCAATCAGCCTCCCATCTTCCTGGGCGGTCAGGGAGGCCTGGTGGGACCGGTGAGGATCGGGCACGGCACCGTGATAGCGGCGGGCACCATCTACAGAAAAGATTGTCCGGAAGGGGGAAAGCTCCTGGCAGGAGGAAACGGCGCAGCCGTTGAAAAAGATTTTTATCGAGGGCTTTACTGCGATGTGGGCAGAAAAGTCCGCAATAATATCTTTTATATCGCAAACCTGCTCGCGTTAAAGCAATGGTATCTGCACATCCGCCCCTCTTTTTTTGACACCCATGAATTCGGCCGGAAATTATGCGAAGGGGCAATTGAAAAGCTGGATATGGCCACCAAAGAAAGATTGAAACGGTTTAAGGCGTTTTCCGAAAATATGGGGGAATCTGTAAGGATCAGCAGAGGCATTTTAACCGGAAAGAAGAGAGGGGTCACACTTGATCTGGAAGAGGAATTATTGAATAACTGGCCGCAGCTTGAAGAATGTCTTACACAGGGACTGGAGGAAACCACCGCCCTGGAGAAACGGGACCTGTTTCTCGATGCCCTTCTTCATGGTGGAGGAGAGGTGAAGGCCGGATATATACAGGCCATTCAGTCACTGGACGACAATATCATTTCTATGGGCACGGCATGGCTTCAAACCATGATTGACAGGATCACGCTCAAAGCCCTGGATGCAGTGCCCTTGTGCAGGTAGGGATTCCCTCTTTCCCCTCACCCCTCACATGTGGAGGTGTTGCCCCCAAACAGCCCAGGGTATGCCCGGAATCCGAACCGTGCCGTTTCATACTCGCCGGGTCCTGAAACGAAGGATCTTTCAATGAATGTGACGTTGTTCTCCCTGTCAACCAAGATTATGGTGGAAGAGCGCGTGCCATATATCTCACTGTCTATGAAGATTGAAGAGAGAAGTCGTTCCCATTCGAGTCCTATCCCCGTATCCGGAAGATGCCCGTCGGCAGGTCTGGAGGTGTCGGCGAGTATATGGAATATCTCATCGGGTGAGGGATTCTGATCTCTTGATGTCAGACCGGTTAACAAATCCTTGCCCTGTTCCACCTTCGGCCAGGGGGTGTCCAGCAGGTGGTTGCTGAGTCCGTGCATCCCCGGCGATATTTTGTGGAAGACATCGCCCGCGTTTGAAAAATAGAAGAAGCCGCTCCTGTCACCCAGAATCAGATTGAAACCATTGTACCTGTCGGAGATTCCTCGTATCTTTTGAATGTATTCTACTGGATTTTCATTACCGCGGAGAAACCCGCTGACCATGTTTCCTCGTGACGGTGCGTCGTTTTTCAGTGTGCGAATATCTCGAAAGTTTGTGATGGCGGCCATACGCCCGGTCTTTGTTATACCGAGCCACGTTCCCCCATCTTTTAAATCTTTTCCGGCCAGCATATCGGGGGCTTCTTCCCAAAAGGAGGCCTGTTGCGTGGGCCTTTCGTAAAATTCATCGCGGTTTGCCGCAAAGATGAGCGGGTATTCCCGATGAGACCGGTATGAAAAAAGTATCAAGCACATGCTTTTCTCCGTCTAGATCTTTTCCCTGATCTTTTCCAGTATCTTCGACATTACATCACCGGCCTTTTCCTCAATGACTATATCCGCGCGCGAATCATATGGCGTTTCACCGATGTTGACTATGATAAGTTTTGCACCCGCGTCTTGGGCATATGCCGGCATGAGGGCCGCCGGATATACGACAAGAGAAGAACCCACCACAAGGAACAGGTCACAATGCATTGAATATGCGGTTGCGGCATCGAGGACTTCGGGAGGAAGTGCCTCTCCGAAGAAGACGACATCGGGCTTGAGAATACCCTGGCATACTTCACATTCCGGTATCTCGATCCCCTCCTGTAACTTTCCCCTGATATGTTGCACGGTGTATCGCTTATCGCAGTTAAGGCATTTAACCCACTGCATATTACCGTGCAGCTCGAAAATCCTGTCCGGGGAATTTCCCGCTTCCTGGTGGAGATTGTCGATATTTTGAGTGATGACACAATCAAGCCTGCTCAGAGCCTCCAGTTCGGCAATGGCAAGGTGAGCCCTGTTTGGTTTGACGTTCGAGAACAGGCCGCCCCCTATCAGTATTTTCCATTGTTTTCTTCGAGTCTCTTCGCTCTGGAGGAATTTTTGTATGGTGAAGTCATCGGGATCAAATCGTGTCCAGATACCCCCCGGACCCCGGAAATCAGGGATTCCCGATTCGGTGCTGATGCCCGCGCCGGTGAACACCACCAGTCTTCTGGAAGCCAGAATCATCTCAGCCGCCGCCGCTATTTTTGCATCCAGATCATCGGCAGTCA
>CAZOHQ010000141.1:0-2768 GCA_964579455.1 uncultured Syntrophaceae bacterium
AAGAGCAGTATCAATGTTTACGCGGCCTGTAGACCGCATTTTTCAGGACGGACTAATTAATATTATCAAGAAAAAGCAATGAAAATCTATTATGGTTTCATATTTTTATCGCCAGTCAAAATACAGGGAAGTCACTTTTTCCGGTAATGCCAGAGAAGAATGTCCCTCTTTAAAAAACATATCAATATTCAATTTTTTTGGGAAGAGAATGAATTTTGCTTTTCTAAAGGGTTTGTAATTGAAATAGGGAATGAAAGGGGTTTGTAATCCCGCCCAGCCCATTTCTTTGGATGTTTGAGCAAAATAACGGCATAAATCGGCTGCATCGTTTTCACTTAAGCGATACAGATGCACTAAATCAATCCACCCAAACGGAATATGGTTACCAAATCCTGCAAATTGAAATTCCCAGGCTAAAATGAAACCTTCAATTTCATCCGGTTCTTTTTCAAACACAACACAATTGATACCCGGTTGTTTTAAATACCAGAAAAAGTCATCAGGATCATGTACTATTGACATTTGATTATGTGAGATATGATCTTCCATTAACGACAGGAGTTGTTCCGCATCTTTCGGTTGAAATTTTCTGATATTTTTATTTTTCTTATACTTGGTTTTTGCAGGAGATAATAATGTAATACCAAGCTTCTCATAGGATTTCAGTTTTATGACCGTGGAAAGGGCTTTTACATCAAAAACTCGAATTAAAAATTTATTAATAGTAGTAAGATTCATTAAGTTGAGTTTATCAGAGTTTTTAGATACGGAGGCACTTGTATCTTTGCCATGTTGATTCGGTTCAAGAAAAGCAAATGCTATATCAAATTTTTTTTTGAGGAGGAGAGTCGCTAATTCCATACCCATACGTACTGATAGATGATTCCTTTGATGCTCCCAATGAACGGCGGCCCATGAAGGGACGGCACATTTATACAGTTTCCCTTCATAATGAATAATACGCCTCAAACATCCGACAAACCCCACAACTTTCCCCGTCGGAATATGAATTGCTCGAACAAATATATCTTTATCGGCATGAGGGGAATTAAATACACGATTAAATGTTTCTTCATTAAAAACAATACCTCCCCCGTTGTTGACAATATCACCATCATGAAGAAAGGCGGAGGTAATTAAATATGAGAGATCTGCAATGTTGGAAGCGTTTAAAATAAAGGGCTCAATACGATAGTCATTCGTATTAGATTCGGAATCTAATAGTATTTCTTGTTGCTTTACATGATTATTCATATATTTCATAAAACTCTAAAAATTTAACTGCTTACTTTTGCCCGTCTTTTTGTTTCCGGTCGTATACATGACCCTTCCCTTCTGAAAATCGATCACTCCGAAAAAAAAGGCCCGGCTTTCAAAGCCGGGCCTGATTGTTGCGAAGTAAAATCCTGCCATCTCGGATACTATAGCTTATCCGGCTGAGTCCTGTTTTTCTGTTTCAGGGAGAAATCTCTCTATTTTCGCCTGTTCCTTCAGCTTTGCAATATATTTCTGAACCTCTTCCCCTGTTTTCGTCTGTTTCAGATATTGGGCGAGTTTATCCTTGATACTCTCGTAATCGGTTGTCCCTCCGGTTTTTTTGTCCCCGGCTTTTATCAGGTGATAGCCGAATTGGGTTTTGACTATATCACTTATCTCTCCCGGGTTCAGGGAAAAAGCCGCTTCTTCGAAGGATGGTACCATCTGTCCCCGTCCGAAGTAGCCGAGATCGCCACCATTGGCGCTGCTTGGACATTCCGAATGTTCCTTGGCAAGTGCCGCAAAATCTCCGCCCTCTTTCAGCTCTTTCTGTATCTCCTCGATCTTTTTGAGGGCATCAGCCTTCACTGATTCCTCTGCTCCCGCATCAACTTTGATAAGGATATGGCTTGCCTGGATCTGCTCGGGTTGTTTGAAGAGGTCCTGGTGCCCATCATAATAATCCTTTGTGTCCTGATCCGATATCTCGATAGTGTTCACAATTTCCTGGTCTACGAGTTTCTGGATTGCCATCCCTTCACGCAACTGGACTTTGAGGAGATCTTCGGTGATGTTCATCTTATCCAGCATCATCTTGAAATCATCCTCCTTGGGAAATTGTGCTTTTATTTTCGCAAGGCGTTCATCAATGGCTGCATCGTCCATTTTTATCTCTTTTTTCTGACTCTCCTGATAGAGCACCTTACGTGAGATCAGACTCTCGTAAAGATTATTCTTGATCTCCGCAAGCTTTTCATCGCTCGGCTGCTCCTTGTCGGCATATTGCTGCTGCGCCATGGACAGTTCCTTATCGAGATCTTTCTGTGTGATCACTTCTCCATTGACTACCGCTATAGTGCCTTCCGGCAACTTTGCCTCTTCTTTC
The DNA here is from genome assembly GCA_964579455.1 of uncultured Syntrophaceae bacterium. Lineage (GTDB taxonomy): Bacteria > Desulfobacterota > Syntrophia > Syntrophales > UBA2210 > UBA2210. Next base: position 2,363 of record CAZOHQ010000141.1, read on the forward strand.
TTGCATGCCTGCATGGCAAACAATGCCATGACGATAATCACAACCGGCACGTAAAGCCATTTTCGTTGTACTATACTCATTTTTTATTTTCCTTCCTTGATTGAATAATTTTTTTACATTTACCCTTCTATAACAATAGGAGCGTAATGCAAGTGTTATTTTAATGATTCATCCGCTGATCTTCTCTTGTTTATTATCAGGAAATCCACTTTTATTACATATCAGACCATCAAAATCGAAGATGAAACCGAAGAAATCAGAAAAAGCAGGGCACATATGACGGCCTACATCGCAGACAGCTTATTTATTGTATTGATCTCGAGGGAGCTCTTCTCTATCCGGGGACATATTTACAATTGACAACCTGTCCGAGAATACAATAGAATCGGTTTCCAACGCCACAGAG
>CAZOHQ010000141.1:2868-5939 GCA_964579455.1 uncultured Syntrophaceae bacterium
TACAATTGACAACCTGTCCGAGAATACAATAGAATCGGTTTCCAACGCCACAGAGGGGAGGAGTTGTGACATGATAAGATTGAAGGATCCGGTGAGTGGACTTACACATTGCATAGGCATTGCCCTTGCCATTACAGGATCGATATTCCTGCTATGGGGCTCTACCCATCCTCCCCGGCCCATCCACATAGTGGCTTTTTCCATCTTCGGAGCGGGCATGATCCTGCTCTATACGGCGAGTACCCTGTATCACTGGCTGCCCGTTTCGGAAAAGGCTACTCTGCGTCTTCGAAAAATCGATCACATGATGATCTTTATACTTATCGCGGCCACGTACACCCCCGTATGTCTGATCCCCCTGAGAGGCGCCTGGGGTTGGAGTATATTCGGAGTCATATGGGGATTGACTGCGGGCGGAATACTCATGAAAATCTTCTGGCTCCAGGCCCCGCGGTGGTTTTACACCCTTATTTATATCGCCACCGGGTGGCTGGCCGTTGTGGCCATATGGCCATTAATAAAGACCCTTCATCTCGGGGGAATAACATGGTTGTTCCTTGGGGGGTTGTTTTATACGGCAGGCGCAGTGATCTACGTAATCAAGAAACCTGATCCCTGGCCCCGCATTGTCGGGTTCCATGAAATCTTCCATGTCTTCGTCATGATGGGAACCTTTTCACATTTCTGGATGATGTACAGATATGTCATGCCCTACAGCTAAGAATGATACCTCAGAAAAAACTCCGACAAGGCAACGGGACACGTTCAGATGCATTTCATTCTGAATATCCTGTCAGTGCTGTCAAATTTATTCAGAGGATTAAATAATATACAGGGAGTCGGATAGTACAGATGACGGAAATACATATCACACAGATCGCACGGGAGCTGCAACTGATGGAAAAGCAGGTGCGGGCAGTCTTGCTGCTTTTAGAAGAAGGGGCAACTGTTCCATTTATCGCCCGTTACCGCAAGGAAGCAACCGGCGGATTTGACGAGGTCAATGTTATATCCATCCGGGACAGGGCTGAGCAGCTCGCTGCGCTGGATAAACGAAGAGAAACCGTTCTCAAATCGCTGGAGGAACAGGGGAAACTGAGCGATGAGCTGAAGACAAAGGTATTATCTGCCGAGACCCTGGCCGTTCTGGAAGACATCTATCTGCCCTACAAACCGAAGCGACGAACCCGTGGAATGGTGGCAAGGGAACGTGGGCTCGAACCGCTTGCCACGAAGATATTTGAGCAGGGTGACATCGACCCGAAAGCGGAGGCATCCGCCTTCATCGATCCCGAAAAGGGCGTGGAAACGATCGAAGACGCGCTTGCCGGCGCACGTGACATCATCGCGGAGTGGATAAACGAGGACGCTGGGGTCAGAAACGCCCTGCGGGTACTGTTCGCCAAAAAGGCCGCCATACACTCAAAGGTTGCAAAAAATAAAGAAGAAGAGGGTGCAAAATACAGGGATTATTTTGACTGGGAAGAGCCCGTTGCCACGGCGCCTTCGCACCGTGTCCTGGCTATCCGCCGCGGCGCTACCGAGGGATTTCTCATCTTTCGCGTGCTCCCGGAGGAGGAAAAAACTATCGATATCCTGGAGAGGCATTTTGTAAAGGGCGATAATCCCGCCGCTCAGGAGGTGCGCTTCGCGGTGAGGGACAGTTACAAGCGCCTTCTTTCGACCTCTATGGAAACGGAGACTCGCCTTGAAAGCAAAAACAAGGCGGACGGAGAGGCGATCAAGGTGTTCGCACAGAACGTCAGAAACCTGTTCCTTGCCTCTCCGCTCGGTCAGAAGAGGGTCCTTGCCATTGATCCCGGCCTGCGCACGGGGTGCAAGGTCGTCTGCCTCGACCCGCAGGGGAAGCTTCTGCACAACGATACGATCTTCCCGCTCCAGCCGCGCAACCGCACCAAGGAATCGGAAGAAACATTAAAGAAACTGGTGGAGAGTTTCGACATCGAAGCCATCGCCATCGGCAACGGCACAGGCGGGCGCGAGACGGAAGATTTCTGCAGGGGCATAGATTTCGGCAGAACGGTTGCCGTAATCATGGTCAGCGAAAGCGGCGCGTCGGTATATTCCGCCTCCGAAGTTGCCCGCGAGGAATTCCCCGATTATGATTTGACGGTTCGTGGCGCGGTGTCAATCGGGAGGCGCCTTATGGACCCCCTGTCGGAACTGGTCAAGATCGATCCCAAGGCCATCGGTGTCGGGCAGTATCAACATGATGTGGACCAGAAGGCCCTGAAGAAATCCCTGGATGATGTTGTGGCGAGTTGCGTGAACGCGGTCGGCGTAGAGGTGAATACGGCAAGCAAACAACTCCTGCGCTATGTGTCAGGCCTCTCGGAAAAACTGGCCGGCAATATCATCTCCCACCGCGATGAAAAAGGGGCGTTCTCCTCGCGCGCCGGGCTGATGAAGGTTCCGGGGATGGGGGCGAAGACCTTTGAACAGGCGGCCGGTTTCCTGAGAATACGGGGCGCGGAAAACCTTCTTGACGCCTCGGCAGTCCATCCGGAAAGCTATCCGGTGGTAGAATCGATGGCGAAAGATCTTGGCTGCGCGGTTTCAGAACTGATGACCAGTCCTGAGCTGCGTAAAAAAATTATACTGGAAAACTATGTCAGCGACACCACCGGTATGCCGACCCTCACGGATATAATGATGGAGCTCGCAAAACCCGGCCGCGACCCGCGTGAGCAGTTTGAACTCTTTTCCTTCACCGAGGGCGTCAGCACGATCGCGGATCTGGAGGTGGGAATGAAACTGCCGGGTATTGTAACGAACGTGACCGAGTTCGGCGCCTTTGTGGATATCGGAGTTCACCAGGACGGGCTCGTGCATATCAGCGCGCTGGCCGACAAGTTTGTCCGCAATCCCCATGATGTCGTAAAGGTAAATCAGAGGGTCAAGGTGACGGTGATGGATGTTGATATGAAACGAAACCGCATCGCGCTTTCCATGCGTTCACATCCGATGAAACCCAACGGCAGACGGGATAAAGACATTCCTGTAGGGGAAAAGAAAGCCGGTGGCAGACCTGCGCAACCTAAGACGGCTGG